>CAVKNR010000049.1:0-8187 GCA_963657575.1 Sodaliphilus sp. | reverse complement strand
ACGTACTTGACCGTGGTCACGAGCGTCATGGTCCAGATGACGAGCGAAAGCGCGCCCAGGATCATGTCCTCGCTGACGGTACCGATGCCGCCGTTGTTGGCGACGATTGATTTCATGGTGTACATGGGGCTCGTGCCGATGTCGCCATAGACGACGCCGAGCGTTACGAGCAGCATGCCAGCGGAGAGGGGGATGGCTCCGTGCCCGCCTTGACCACGCTGGTCTTGGGGGCTTGCCTCCAGTTTGTTGTGTGCCACGTGGACTCCCTTAGACATCCGGTTATCTGTCTAGGACAGATAATCTTTATGCCGTCTTTATACATACAAGAGCAGTTTGGCACATCAGGTTATTTTAGACAATAATCCCCAGCTGGGGATTATTTATGTACGTAGGTAGCATTTCAAAACAGGGGCTTTTAAGCACGTGCTGTCTGGGCTATGCCAGCCTTGGCGCTTGCGCGTTTGCCGGCGAGTTCGCAAAAAATCGCGCCGCCGATGATAAGCGCGGCACCCATCAGGCGGACCGGTGTTATGGCTTCGCCCAAAAGGACGGCCGAGAACACGACGGCCGAAAGCGGCTCGAGGTAGCCGACGACCGCGACGGTCTGGACGGGCAGCTTGGCGACGGCACTAAAGTAGAGCAGGCAACCGATGCCGGTGTTGACGACGCCGAGCATGACGACGGCGCGCCAATCAATACTGGCGGCGACGCCGGCGGACAGGAATGAGGGAGCGCCCTGCGTGATGAGCGTGAGGACCAGCGCGGTCACAAAGGCGGCGCTCACCTGGAGCGTGGAGTTCTCGAGGCCTTCGATGTGCGGCGCACCCTTGCTAGCGATGACCATCAGCGCATAGCAAAATGCCGAGGCGATACTGCAGACGATACCCGCAATGGGCATATTGCCGCCTAGACCTTGTGCTGCAATGAGAAAAGCACCGCAAGCAACGGCGATAAACCCGGCGATTTTGCCGCCGGTCAGTTTTTCGCCAAAGATGAGTGGGGAGAGCGCCATGACAATGATGGGGCCGCAGTAGTACAGCAGCGAGGATACGCCGACGCCGATCGTCTGGTAGGCGCGGAACAGGAAAATCCAGCTGGCGCCCAGCGCGGCTCCCGAAAGGAGGAGGGCTGCGGCTTCGCGGGGGCGAGATGGCGCCTGCAACTTATGGCGTTGGGTGATGGCGAGGATGGTGACAAGCGAGAGTGCGCCCAAAAACGTGCGTAGTAGCACGATATCGGAGCTCGGCAGCGCGATGGCGGCGGCGATGATGCCGTTGGAGCCAAACAATAGCAATGCTGCTAAGTACGTAAACAGTCCGTTGTTCATGCGCTGACATCCCCTCTATATCCGAGCATGTTCACTATGGGTGAACTGGCTTTAGAAGAAAAGCGAATATAATGCATGGTAAACATGACAAAAACTCATACAGAGGTGGAGGGGTGCCGTGGAAACGAATATTCAAAAGATGCAGGTGCTGCTCGAGACCGTGCGCGCCGGAAGCTTTACGCGTGCCGCCGAGCGCCTGAGCTATTCACAGTCGGGCGTGAGCCGTATGGTGGCCGATCTCGAGGCTGACTGGGGCTTTAAAGTGCTCGATAGAAGTCGCGAGGGCGTAGTGCTTTCTGCCGATGGACAGCAAGTTATGCCGGCGGTCGAGGCGTTATGCGAGGAATTTGCTCGTTTGCAGCGACGGGTGGATGAGATGCGTGGGCTCATGCGTGGCAAAATCTGCATCGGTACGTTTTCGAGTGTAGCGACCCACGTGCTGCCGCCGGTGATTGCGCGCTTTCGCGCCGATCACCCGGACGTCGATTATGAGTTGCTGATGGGCGATTACTCAGAGATTGAACAATGGGTGACAGAGGGCCGCTGCGATCTGGGCTTTATCCCGCGTGAGCCCCGAGAAAGTGGCATGACATCGCGGTCTTTGGTGCGCGACGAGTTGATGGCGGTAGTGCCGGCAGACTCTTTACTTGCCACGGCGGAGGTCGTCTCTCTTACCGATTTGGCTAACGAGCAGTTTATTCTGCTAGAACGAGGCACCGATGATGAGATTACGCCGCTGTTTCGCCGCGCGGGCCTGGCGGTGCGCTCTAAGCTGTCGACCTGGGATGACTATGCGATTATGGCCATGGTCGAGGACGGCCTGGGCGTGAGCATTCTTCCCGCGCTCATCTTGCGCCGCTGCCAGTTCGATGTTGCCGTGCGCCCACTCGAGGGGCATCCCCATCGGCAGATCAACGCCATATATCGAACGGCCGATGTTTCACTTGCTGCCGCCCGTTTCCTCGAATACCTCTAAACGTGTGCGTGTCATTGTCCGCTTTGGGCAAATCTCAGAGTCTGGCGCATTTTCTTATGAAATTGAACTTCCCGATAATGCGCCGCGCTATACTGCTGCCTAAATTGAACCCAGGTTCAATTCGTGTTCTATAAATTGAACTTTGCCAGCAAGGAGGTTCTAGTGGCCCAAGAGACGTTTAGCGATCGCCTGCGACAGACTATGTCCAATCGCGACGTTCGCCAGTCGGACGTAATCCGCGCATCGGAGATGCTCGGCAAAAAACTCGGCAAGAGTCAGATGAGCCAATATGTGAGCGGCAAGACGATCCCGCGGCGCGATGTGGCTGAGCTGCTCGCCCGTATTTTGGAGGTCGATGTTACCTGGCTGCTTGCCGGCGACGCCGATCAAGGCGAGGCATCATCACCCCGCAACGATTCCAAGCCCGAACCCCATCCCTCAGCTCAAATTGCAAGGAGCACCACCATGCGTACTTTTTCTAAATCCACCAAGCTTGATAACGTCCTGTATGATGTGCGCGGTCCCGTCGTCGACGAGGCTGCCCGTATGGAGGACGAGGGCGAGCGCATCCTCAAGCTCAATATCGGCAACCCGGCGCCCTTCGGTTTCCGCACGCCCGATGAGGTCATCAAGGACATGCGCCAGCAGCTGCCCGACTGCGAAGGCTATTCCAACTCGCGCGGCCTGTTCTCTGCGCGCAAGGCGATTATGCAGTACTCGCAGATCAAGGGCCTGCCCAACGTTCAGATGGAGCACATCTACACGGGCAACGGCGTGTCCGAGCTCATTCAGCTTTCGATGAACGCGCTGCTCGACAATGGCGACGAGATTCTGATCCCTAGCCCCGACTATCCGCTCTGGACGGCGTGTGCAACCCTTGCCGGCGGTCATCCCGTGCACTATCTGTGCGACGAGCAGGCCGATTGGTATCCCGACCTGGAGGATATGGAGTCCAAGATCACAAGCGCGACCAAGGCCCTCGTCATCATCAACCCCAACAACCCCACGGGTTCTGTCTATCCGCGCGAGGTGCTCGAGGGCATCGTCGAGATTGCGCGCAGGCATCAGCTGATGATCTTTGCCGATGAGATCTACGACCGCCTGTGCATGGACGGCTACGAGCACGTCTCGATTGCCTCGCTCGCCCCCGATCTGCCCTGCGTTACCTTTAGCGGTCTGTCCAAGTCGCACATGATCGCGGGCTATCGTATTGGCTGGATGGTGCTTTCGGGCAACCAGCGCTGCATGAGCGACTTCATCATGGGCATCAACATGCTCTCGAACATGCGCCTGTGCTCCAACGTGCCGGCTCAGTCGATCGTTCAGACGGCACTCGGTGGCCATCAGTCCGTTAACGACTACATCCGTCCCGGCGGCCGTGTCTACGAGCAGCGCAACTTTGTGTATGAGGCGCTCAACAAGATCGACGGCATCTCGGTGGTTAAGCCACGTGCGGCGTTCTACATCTTCCCCAAGATGGATGTTAAAAAGTTCAACATCACCGATGACGAGCAATTCGCCCTTGACCTGCTGCACGAGAAGAAGATCCTGATTACGCGCGGCGGCGGCTTCAACTGGGCTGAGCCCGACCACTTCCGTATCGTGTACCTGCCGCGCATGGAAGTACTCAAAGAGTCCCTCGAAGACCTCGCCGACTTCTTTGACCATTACCGTCAGGCGTAACTAGTTCCGCCGTTCTACCGAACGGCGGACCGCTTGACGCTGCGCGAGCCGCATTCACACCAATCTGACGTTCAACTTCAAGGGCGCGACCAGAAGGTCAGCGCCCTTTCGTTTCACGCCACCTTGGTGCAAATGCGGCTCGCTCGCTGTCGTGTGCTCAGCCTGCGTCGTTACCATGGTCCATTAGGGACGGAGGAAAACAGATCATTTTCCTTGACTCGCGGAACTAGATTACGATTCCGCAGCAATGGTCGATTTCGTGCTGGATGATTTCGGCGGTGTAGCCCGAGAAGTTTTTGATGCGGTGGACGAAGTTCTCGTCCAAATACTCAACCTTAATGCGGCGATAGCGGGTACAGGGGCGCTCGCCGATCAGCGAGAGGCATCCTTCGCTCGTCTGATAGGTATTGACCTGCTCAAGAATTTGAGGGTTGTACATCAGGAGTGTCCTGTTGCCGTCCTTTACGCAGATGATGCGCTTGCGCACGCCGATCATGTTGGCGGCGAGGCCCACGCACTCGTGCTCATGCTCGTGGAGTGTATCCAGGAGATCCTGCCCGGTCACGGCATCGTCGGGTCCCGCGTCTTCGGAAGGCAGGCGCAAAAAGAACTCGGATTTCATGATGGGCTTAATCATGGCGGGCTCCTCATGTCTTATGCTTTCGTGGACTTTTAATAATAGCGCGGAAGGAAAGCTGCGCGTCCGCGTTACAATCTTTCAACGTTGGACCATGTTGCCAGATTCGTCGTGTACGGCGTCTGGCGTAAGTCTAGGGCTCATTTTTCGCCCTGGACTGTTCCTCTGGGGCGATGCGACTGTCGTTCCAAGAGGAGGGAAATGCATGAGGAGCAAATCTCAGCAACAAGTTCAAGCAACGCCATCGGCCACTGCGGCGATTCTCGTCGTTATGTATATTGCAGCCTTTGTCGCCGCGTTTAACGAGAACATCATTAACGTGGCGTTGCACGACATTATGGCAGCCTTTTCGGTGAGTGCCACCACGGCGCAGTGGCTCGTCTCGGGCTACATGATCGTGACGTCGATCTTTACGGCCATCATGGCCTTCCTGTCCGGCCGTTTCTCGACGCGCAAGCTGTTGTTTTTCGCATGCGGATGTATGGTCGCCGGCGAAGTCCTGTGTCTGGTCGCTCCGTCGTTTAGCGTTTTGCTGCCAAGTCGTATTTTGCAGGCTGCGGGATCGGGCATCTTGTTTCCGCTCATGATGAACGTGGTGCTGTCTTGCGTCCCGCGCGAGAAGCTCGGTCTGTACCTTAGCCTGGGCGGTGCCTGCATTACGCTAGGGCCGGCGTTTGGACCCGTAATCAGCGGTCTTATGTGCACGTTGTTTGGCTGGAGGGCGGTGTTCGTAGTGCCGCTGGTGGGCGGCATTGTGGTCGCTGCGGCGGGCGTTAAGCTTGTTCAGAATGTCGGAGAGCGCTCGAGCACCACGCTTGATATTCTGTCGGTTGTTTTGCTCGCCGCTGGCATTACGGCATTTGTGTATTCCGTAGGCGAGTTCTCGACCAATCTGATTGCCGGCATCGTGACGCTCTTCGCCGCCATTGTGCTGCTCGGCCTGTTTGCGGTCCGTCAGCTCAGGCTCGAGCATCCAGTGCTTAACGTGCGTCCCATGGCGAGCGTTCGTTTTTGGCCTGCGTGTTTGCTTGTGGTGGTGTCGATGATGACAACGTTCTCGATGAGCGTTTTGTTGCCGCTCTATTTTGAGGGCGCATACGGCATGACCGCACTTGTTGCGGGCTTGCTCATTTTGCCGGCGATTGCCTGCAACGCCGTGACCTCGATTGTGGGCGGACGCGTGATGGACGCCCGTGGCGCATGGCCGCTGCTGCCGGTCGGCTTTGCCCTGATTGCCGTGGGGCAGACTACCATCTCGATGACGGCGGCGAGTATGAACATCGGCGTCGTTGTGGCGCTGACCGTTGTGGTGTATGCCGGAGTCGGTTTGGTGCTGAGCTCCTCGCAAACGGCCGGATTGGAGACGCTGCCTGCCGCTGAACATCCTCACGGAACGGCATTGCTTAACACGTGGAACATGATTGCCGCATCGTTTGGCCCGTCCCTGTTTATCGGCCTGCTCTCGAGTTCTGCAGCGACTGCCGGCGCGGCTGGCGCTGCGACCGACGTTGCCCAGGCGATTGGATTTGCAGCTGCCGTGCGTGTGGCGGCTGTAATTGCCGTGGTCGGGTTCGTGGCGTCGCTGGTGTACGCTCGTCGCGAGTCACACATGTCGCATTAATGTGTGCACATAGATTCTGCAGCTAGATTGGATGGCGACACCATAAACTAATGGACGTTTTGCCGAGAGGCATGAATGTTTAAAGCGCAAAGAGTGCGCGACGGGCCCCGCGAATGGGGCGATGATGCCCGAGAGGGCCAAGAAGGAGTCTCATGTCCGAGAACGAAGAGATCATGAACGAGACCGAGAACGAGACCATGGCTGCCGAGGTCGAGGCAGTCGAGACCGTGGAGACCGAAGCTGCCGAGGTTGAGGCTGCTGACGAGGTTTCCGCCGAGGAGGAGGCCGAGGTTGTCGAGGCCGCCGTTGATTACGATGACGAAGAGCTGATGGACAAGATGCAGAAGGCCGCCCGCCTGCTGCGTAGCCGTCGCTTTGCTATTTCTAAGGAGGAGGAGGCCAAGGCCGAGCGCATGGCGAACATCGAGCGCGCCATCAAGCTTCTTGACCTCAAGCCCAAGATGGAGCAGAAGGAAATGTCCGACCTGCTGGGCATGCGCCTCCGTGAGCTCGATGGCCTGATGGCCGAGGCCGAGGCTGCCGATCTGGTCGGCCGCATCGACGACGCCGAGGGCGATATGCGCAAGATCGTCGTCTTCGCTGCCGAGGATGCCGCTGAGGGCCTGGTCGAGCTTGCCAACAAGAAGGAGAAGCTCCTGCCCGAGCTTTCTTATGAGGAGGCCACCGAGCTGATGGCCGCTCTCGATAAGGTTATCGCTCCGCTCGTCGCCATGGGCCTGGACGAGGACCGCGGTCCTCGCGGCGGCCGTGACGACCGTGGCGGCCGTGGCGGCGACCGTGGCGGTCGCGGCGGCTTTGGCGATCGCGGTGGCCGTGGCGGTGACCGTGGCGGTCGCGGTGGCGATCGCGGCGGCCGTGGCGGCTTTGGTGACCGTGGCGGCGACCGTGGCGGTCGCGGCGGCTTTGGCGGCAACCGTGGTGGCTATGGCGATCGCGGCGGCAACCGTGGTGGCTTCGGCGGTAACCGTGGTAACGACCGCGGCGGTCGTGGTGGCGACCGTGGCGGCCGCAACGGCGGCGGCTTCCGCGGTAACCGTTTTTAGTTACGGCGTTTTACCAAACGCCGTAACGGGCCGACGCTGCGCGGGCCGCATTTGGACAATCTGACGTTCAACTTCAAGGGCGCGACCAGAAGGTCAGCGCCCTTTCGTTTCACGTCACCTTGCCTCAAATGCGACCCGCTCGCTGTCCGTCCTCTGCCTGCGGCGTTGTCTTGCTCCGGATGCGGCAGTTAGGGACGTTCCTTTTCTGCCGGCAGCTTGGGACACTCCTTGTAGTCATTGGGGACGTTCTTAAATGACTAGTCGTTGGGGACGTTCTTGTTTGACTAGTCATTCAAGAACGTCCCCAACGACTACATAGCATGAGAGTGGATAATCTCCCAGTTTGGGCTCGCATTCAGGCTCAAAGTGGGAGATTATCCACTCTCGTTTCTGTTCTGCCTACATTTGTAGGAACAGTTCGTGGAGGCGGGTGTCTTCGTCGAGTTCGGGGTGGAAGGTTACGCCGAGCTGGTTGCCCTGGCGCGCGGCGACGATACGGCCGTCGACTTTCGCTAAGGCCTTTGCGTCGCCGTGGACCTCGACGATGCGGGGCGCGCGGATAAACGTCAGCGGCACTTCACCGTCGATGCCAGCTACCTGCCCCTTGGTTCGAAAACTGCCGAGCTGCCTGCCGTAGGCATTGCGCTCAACGAGCACATCCATGGTTGCCAGGCGCGGCGTGCCCTTATCGTCATGGGCGGCAAGGTCGTGAGCCAGCAGAATCAGGCCGGCGCAGGTGCCCAGGACGGGCATGCCTTCAACAATGCGGGTGCGAAGCTCCTCGAGCATGCCCAACTCATCTAGCAGCTTCCCTTGAACGGTAGACTCGCCGCCGGGAAGTACCAGACGGTCAAAGTCCTGCTTTAAATCAGCCGCCTG
>CAVKNR010000048.1:0-8256 GCA_963657575.1 Sodaliphilus sp. | reverse complement strand
GGCGACGTGCAGGCTCATGCTCTGGGCGAGGCCCACTGGGGCGTCGGCAAGGGCAAGTTCTCCGTCTTGTGTCTTGGCATCGGTACGGGCATTGGCGGCGCATATGTCGAGAACGGCCGCGTGATGCAGGGCTTCCATGGTGCTGCTGGCCATATGGGCCACATCGAGTGCTCGGCTGCCGCCGGTATTCCCTGCGCCTGCGGGCGTTCCGGCCATCTGGAGTCGGTTGCTTCGGGCACTTCCATTGGTCGTATGTACGATGAGCGCTTTGGTCGCGTCGACCCCAGCCGTCCTTCGGTCGGTCGCGATGTGAACGACCTGTGCCGTGCGGGCGACGTAAAGGCGACCGAGGTCATCCATGACGCCGGCTTTGCGCTGGGGGCCAGCTTGGGCTCGCTCGCTAACATCCTGGACCCTGAGGTCATCGTGCTTTCGGGTGGCGTGATTCACCAAGGTCCCGATTGGCGTTCACAGACGTGGAAGGATTCGGTGCATGAGGGCTATGCCAGCCAGGCGCTCGATCCGCTTCAGGACACGCCGATCCTCATCGGTTCTCTGGAGGGCGATGCTCCGCTCATCGGTGCCGCCGAACACCTTCTTGCATCGTTGAAGTAAACATAACTACCAAGTGCGCCTTCTGAGGTGCCGCAGATTGACGTGAAAGAGGAGCGAAGCGTACTTCGGTACGCGAGCGACGGTTTGAACGTCAAGGTGCGGTGTCTCAGAAGGCTGTTTTGAGAAAGGTTGAGTCGAACATGACCGTCGATCCTTTGATTCAATCCCTGAAGGGCAAGCTCGTCGTGAGCGTTCAGGCGTATATGGGCGAGCCGCTTCGTACGCCCGAGACCATGGCTCAAATGTCGCGTGCTTGCGAGCTCGGCGGCGCCGCCGCCATTCGCTGCCAGGGCCTTGCCGACATTGCCGCCATTAAGGGTCGCTGTGAGGTTCCCGTCATCGGCCTGTGGAAGGATGGGCACGAGGGCGTTTACATCACGCCGACGCTGCGTCACGCTCGCGCCTGCGTTGCTGCGGGTGCCGATATCGTGGCGATCGACGCCACCGATCGCCCGCGTCCCGACGGCAAGTCGGTCGAGGATACCTTCCGCCCGCTGCACGAGGAGGGTGTGCTCCTGATGGCGGATTGTGCCACCATCGAGGACATTCGCCGTGCGGTTGATATGGGCTTCGACCTTGTATCCACCACGCTTTCTCACGGTGTCGCCGCCATCGACTGCACCATGGCCGATGGCCCCGATCTGCCGCTCCTGCGTCAGGCGACCGAGGAATTCCCCGGCCTTCCCATCATTTGCGAGGGTCGCGTGCATACGCCCGAGGAGGCTCGCGCCGCGATCGATGCTGGCGCCTGGGCCGTTGTCGTCGGCACCGCCATCACGCACCCCACGAGTATTACGAGTTGGTTCAAGGCTGCGCTTGAGGCGTAAGACAGGCCTCGTATCCGCTCGGGGCGGTATACTCAATATAGGCAATTGACCGCGCGGGATCCGGGTTGCTGGGTCCCGCGCTTGTTTTCGGGAGGCAACACATGCAAAAGGGAGATGCCATGGATGCGGCGGAGCGCTCGGAGCGCATCCCCGATATCGTCATCATCACCGGAATGTCCGGATCAGGCCGCACACAGGCCATGCACGTGTTCGAGGACATGGGCTATTTTTGCATCGATAACCTGCCTCCGCGTCTCATCGCCCAGCTTGCCGAGCTCGTCGGCATCAATACGGGCGTGGGCAGGCATCTCGCCGTCACCTGCGATTTGCGTAGCCAGGGACTGTTTGACGAGTTGCTCGATGCGGTCGCCGCTCTCGAAGAGCGCGAGATGAGCTGCGACATCGTGTTCCTGGAGGCTTCTGACGAGGTGCTGATTCGTCGCTACAGCGAAAATCGCCGCCGTCATCCCATTGCCAAGCCGGGGGAGACTACGGCCGATGCCATTCAGCGCGAGCGCCTTCAGCTGCAGGGCGTGCGCGATCGAGCCGATATGATTATCGACACGAGCCGTCTGCGCACCTCTGCGCTGCGCAACAAGCTGCGTATGGCATTTTCCGAGCTGTCCGACCAG
This sequence comes from Sodaliphilus sp., assembly GCA_963657575.1. Lineage (GTDB taxonomy): Bacteria > Actinomycetota > Coriobacteriia > Coriobacteriales > Coriobacteriaceae > Collinsella. The sequence continues at coordinate 6,182 of CAVKNR010000048.1, read as the reverse complement.
CAGCTTATGGATGTCCACGTGTTCTCGTTTGGCTTTAAGCACGGCATGCCCGTCGAAGCGGACATTATGATCGACGTCCGTTTCCTGCCCAATCCGTTCTACGATCCCGAGATGCGCACGATGACCGGTCTCGATAAAAAGGTCTCCGATTTTGTTCTGGACCATCCCAAGACGCAGGAGTTTTGGAAGGCTTGGACACAGCTGCTCGATACGGTCATGCCCGGCTATATCGCGGAGGGTAAGCCGCAGCTTTCTATCGCCATCGGCTGCACGGGCGGCCAGCACCGCAGCGTTGCCATTGCCGAGGCCACGGCCCGTTACCTGGAAGGCGCTCAGTATCATGTGAGCATCTCCCACCGCGACCTGTCGCGCGCCAACACGAAGGCATAGGCCTGCATGTCGTTTACCGCTGAGGTGCGCGACGAGCTTGCGCGCTGCGAACCCGAATGTGAATACTGCGACTTGTCGACGCTTGCCGCCCTCACGCGCGTGAGCGGTACGCTCTCGCTTACCGGCTCTGGGCGGTATCGTTTGACGGTTGCGACTGAGACGGGAGCCGTCGCGCGCACGATGATCACGCTGACGCATCGTATCCTTAAGCTCAAAACGGAGTTTACCGTCCGCAAATCTGTCTTGCATAAGGTTCGAAACTACCTCATCACCTTGCCTGATCAGCCAGACCTGGATAAGGCCTTGGTTCTGCTGGGTATCCTCGACCGTAGGGGAGGACTTGTCACCGGCGTACCCCGACATATCGTTGCCCGTCCTTGCTGTAGACTTGCCTATATCCGCGGCGCGCTCATCGCGGGCGGCTTCGTGGCCGATCCACGCGGCGATTTTCATTTGGAGATCGCTGTGCAGGGCGAGCAATATGCCAAGGGGCTTTGCGATCTGTTGGAGCAGATTGGGGTCCATGCTCGTGTTAATGCACGGCGGGGGTCATATGCCGTGTACATTAAGAGCGCCGAGGAAATCGAGCATCAATTAAAGCTGATTGGCGCCAAGCGCAGCGTTGCCGAGATTGAGGAGGCGCGCGCGGTCAAGTTGGTTAAGAACGATGTGAACCGTCGCGTGAACGCCGAGCTCGCCAACCAGACCAGAAGCGCCGGTGCCGCCCAACATCAGCTTGCGCTTATCGATGAGCTCGAGCAGCGTGGCCTTCGTGATGCGCTTCCGGATGCCTTGGCGGTCTTTTGCGACCTGCGCGAGCGCTATCCCGATCTGTCGCTGCGTGATTTGGGGGAGATGGCTGACCCTCCCTTGTCGAAGTCTGCCCTGTACCATCGTGTTTTACGGCTTGAAAAGCTCATTGAAGCAAACAGGTAGTTTGAAGTATCGACTTATATACGGATTTAGCTGCTATTTTAGTCTTTAAAACGTTTTAACGTAAATTTGATTTTCAATTTCGAGCATTCTCGTGAAATTCAAGTCAAAAAAAAGGTATATTAGGCGAGTGGTTAGTTTGTGGGCCTCAACGGCGGGCGCTGTAGCTCGCGGGGGCCTTACGAAAGGAGACACAATGGCAGTAAAGGTTGCTATTAACGGCTTCGGTCGCATCGGTCGTCTGGCTTTCCGTCAGATGTTCGGTCATGAGGGCTCCGAGATCGTCGCTATCAACGACCTCACCTCTCCCGATATGCTCGCTTACCTGCTGAAGTACGACTCCACGCAGGGCAACTACGCTCGCGATCACGAGGTCGTTGCTGGCGAGGATTCCATCACCGTTGACGGCAAGGAGATCAAGATCTACAAGGAGGCCGACGCCAACAACCTGCCTTGGGGCGACCTCGACGTCGACGTCGTTCTCGAGTGCACCGGCTTCTACACCAGCAAGGCTAAGGCTCAGGCCCACATCAACGCTGGCGCCAAGAAGGTCGTCATCTCCGCTCCGGCCGGCAGCGATCTGCCCACCATCGTGTACAACGTCAACCATGAGACGCTGACCGCTGAGGACAACATCATCTCCGCTGCTTCCTGCACCACCAACTGCCTCGCCCCGATGGCCAAGGGTCTGAACGACTTCGCTCCCATCGTGTCCGGCATCATGACCACCATCCACGCCTTCACCGGCGACCAGATGCCGCTCGACGGCCCGCAGCGCAAGGGCAACTTCCGTCGCTCCCGCGCCTGCTCCGAGAACATCGTCCCGAACACCACGGGCGCTGCTAAGGCCATCGGCCTGGTTCTCCCCGAGCTCAACGGCAAGCTCATCGGTGCCGCCCAGCGCGTCCCGACGCCGACCGGCTCGCTGACCAACCTCTACGCCGTCGTTGACAAGAAGGTCACCGTCGACGAGGTCAACGCTGCCATGAAGGCCTACGCCGAGACCATCCCCGAGACCTTCGCCTACAACGAGGACCAGATCGTCTCCCGCGACATCGTCGGCGAGACCCACGGCTCCATCTTCGACGCCACTCAGACCATGTGCTCTGACCTCGGCAACGGCCAGACCCTCGTTCAGGTCACCTCTTGGTACGACAACGAGAACTCCTACACCTCTCAGATGGTCCGCACCATCAAGTACTTCGAGAAGTTCGTTGCTTAATTTAGCTTTTAGCGAATAGCTCGTTGAGCGTCTAAAGAAGGGCGCGGCCTTATAGGGCTTACACCCTAGGGTCGCGCCCTTTTTATAAGAAATCGTCTGCCGTAATGGGAGGCAGACACGTACGAAAGGTAGAAGCAAACATGGCCTTTACCAAGAAGACCGTCCGCGACATCGATGTCGACGGAAAGCGCGTTCTCGTCCGCGTTGACTTTAACGTGCCTATCAAGGATGGCGTCGTTGGCGACACCACCCGTATCAAGGCTGCCCTGCCCACCATCAACTACCTCGTTGAGCACAACGCTCGCGTCATCCTCATGAGCCACCTCGGCCGTCCCGAGGGCACCGGCTTCCAGCCCGAGCTGTCCCTCGAGCCCGTCGCCAAGAAACTCGCTGAGCTCTCTGGTCTCGACGTTGCCTTTGTCGCTGACACCTACGGCGAGAAGGCTGCTGAGGCTGTCGCCGCCGTCGAGCCGGGTAAGGTCCTCGTTCTCGAGAACGTCCGTTTTGACAAGCGTGAGAAGAAGAACGATCCCGAGATCGCCAAGAAGCTCGCTTCCTATGGTGACGTCTTCGTTCTCGATGCCTTTGGCACCGCTCACCGCGCCCAGGGTTCCGTCGTGGGCCCCGCCGCTTACCTGCCTGCCGTCGCCGGCTTCTTGCTCGAGAAGGAGGTCGACACGCTGACCGGCATCTTCGCCGAGCCCGAGCGCCCCTTCGTCGCCATCGTCGGCGGTTCCAAGGTTTCCTCCAAGATCGGCGTTCTCGATCACCTCATCGACTCCGCTGACACCCTGATCATCGGTGGCGGCATGGCCTACACCTTCTTCCTGGCTCAGGGCCTGTCCGTTGGTCAGTCCCTCAAGGAAGAGGACTGGGTCGAGCGCGCCGGCGAGATGCTCAAGAAGGCCGAGGAGAAGGGTGTCAAGATCCTACTCCCCATCGACAACCGTGTTGCCGATCACTTTGGCGAGGACGCTGTCCCCGAGGTTGTTGCTTCCGACGCTATCCCCGACGATCGTGAGGGTATGGACATCGGTCCCAAGACCGAGGAGCTCTATGCCGAGGCTGTCAAGGGCGCCAAGACCGTGTTCTGGAACGGCCCCATGGGCGTCTTCGAGTTTGACAACTTTGCTCACGGCACCCAGGCTATCGCCGAGGCTCTCGCCGAGGCTGACTGCACCTCGATCATCGGCGGTGGCGACTCCGTCGCAGCTGTCAACAAGTTCAACCTGGCCGACAAGATGAGTTGGATCTCCACCGGTGGTGGCGCTTCCATGGAGCTCGTCGAGGGTAAGGCCCTGCCCGGAGTGGAGGCGCTTCTCGATGCCTAATCGCACCCTTCTTATCGCTGGTAACTGGAAGATGAACAACGACGTCGCCGAGGCCGCCAAGCTCGCCGACGAGCTGGCTCAGGCTCTGCCCGAGGTTCCGGCTGGCGTCGAGGTGCTCGTCTGCCCTCCGACCATCGACATCACCACGGTTCATGACCGCATTCAGGCTGCCCCCATCGCCCTCGGTGCACAGAACGTGTACTGGGAGGCCAAGGGTGCCTTCACCGGTGAGTCTTCTTGCGACATGCTCAAGTCCGCTGGCTGCACCTACTGCATCATCGGTCACTCCGAGCGTCGCGACTACTTCCACGAGACCGACGAGGATCAGAACAAGAAGGCTAAGGCTCTCGTTTCCGCCGGTCTTGTTCCCGTCTTCTGCTGCGGCGAGTCCCTCGAGGTCCGCGAGGCTGGCACCTATGTCGAGCACGTCGTGAACCAGGTCAAGGCTGGCCTTGCTGGCCTTGAGATCACCTGCCCCAAGCAGGTCGTCGTCGCCTACGAGCCCATCTGGGCCATCGGCACAGGCAAGACCGCTACCGCCGAGGACGCTCAGGAGGTCTGCGGCGCTATCCGTGAGACCCTCAAGGAGATGTTCGGCGAGGAGCTCGCCAACGGCATCCGCGTGCTGTATGGCGGTTCCGCCAAGCCCGGCAACATCGCCGAGCTCGTCGCCAAGCCCGACGTTGACGGCGCCCTCGTGGGCGGCGCTTCGCTCAAGGCTGCCGACTTCGCCTCTATGGTCGTCAAGGCAGGCGAGTAGGACATATGGCACAACGTCATCTTCCTGCACTCCTGATCATCATGGATGGTTGCGGCCTTGCTCCGGCCGATGGCGAGAACGCCGTCGCCGCTGCCAAGACGCCCTTCCTTGATAGCCTGTACGAGAAGTACCCCCACACCACGCTCGGCGCTTCGGGCGAGGACGTGGGCCTTCCCGACGGCCAGATGGGCAACTCCGAGGTGGGTCACCTCAACATCGGTGCCGGACGCATCGTGTTTCAGGAGCTTTCGCGCATCAACAACGCCATCAAGGACGGCTCCATCGCCAAGAACGAGGTTTTTGTCAAGGCTATGGACGACGTCAAGGCTGACGGTAAGACTCTCCACCTCATGGGCCTTATGAGCCCTGGCGGTGTTCATTCTCACATGAACCACGTCGAGGCTCTGGTCAAGATGGCTGCCGAGCACGGTGTCAAGACCGTTCGCGTCCACGCCTTCATGGATGGTCGCGACGTTGACCCGCAGTCCGGTGCCGGTTACATGAGTGAGTTCTGCGCCTTCCTGGCTAAGATCTCCGAGGAGACCGGTTGCGACGCTCGCGTTGCCACCGTCTCGGGCCGTTATTGGGCCATGGACCGCGATAATCGTTGGGAGCGCATCCAGCGCGCCTACGACGTCATGGTCAACGCGTCCGATGCTGATACCGACCCCGTTGCCGGTATCAAGGCCTACTACGAGAAGGATCCACGCGGCGACGAGTTCGTCGAGCCCTTCGCTGCCCACAACGAGGGCATCCACGAGGGCGACGCGGCCATCTTCTTCAACTTCCGTCCCGACCGCGCTCGTCAGATGACCCGCGTGTTCACGGACAAGGAGTTCGACGGCTTTGAGCGCGAGCAGATCAAGCTTTCTCACTTTGTGACGATGACCGAGTACGATCCGACGTTTGACGTCGAGGTCGCCTTCCCCAAGACGTTCCCTGAGAACGTTCTGGCCGACGTTATCGCCGCCAATGGCCTGAAGCAGCTGCACACCGCCGAGACCGAGAAGTACGCCCACGTGACGTTCTTCCTCAACGGCGGCATCGAGGAGCCCAAGGAGGGCGAGGAGCGCGTGCTCGTCGCTTCCCCCAAGGTTGCTACCTACGATCTGCAGCCCGAGATGAGCGCTCCCGAGGTTACCGAGAAGCTCGTCGCCGCCATCAACGAGGATCGCGCTGATTTCTACATCGTGAACTTCGCGAACTGCGACATGGTTGGTCACACCGGTGTCTTCGACGCTGCCGTTAAGGCCGTTGAGGCTGTTGACGATGCCCTGTCCAAGGTTGTCCCGGCGATTCTCGCCAAGGGCGGCTTTGCACTGATTACCGCCGACCACGGCAACGCCGATCACATGTTTGACGTTGCTTCCGACGGTTCCAAGCATCCGTTTACGGCTCACACCACCAACCGCGTGCCGTTCATCATCGTTGATGAGAAGGCCAAGCTCACCGGTATCGAGGACGGCCGTCTTTCCGATATCGCTCCGACCATGCTCACCATGGCTGGTATTGAGCCTTCCGCCGAGATGACGGGCCGCGTGCTCGC
>CAVKNR010000047.1:0-8262 GCA_963657575.1 Sodaliphilus sp. | reverse complement strand
TCGCCTTAAAGCCCGTCGAGTTCGGAACCGTCATCTCCACATCGCCCGAGCCCACACTCACGTCCATCGACTTCGCGGGGGCCTGGTAGAGCTCGAACGTTACATCGCCCGACCCGACCTCTGCACTAAGCGCATCAGTCACGCTGCCCGCAAACCCTACATCTCCCGAACCCAGGAAAAGGTCGAAACCATCACAGGTGACACCGGCAATCTGCAGATCACCCGAGCCCACGTGCGCGTTGATTCCCTTCAGATGTTCGGCAACACGGCGCGGCAGCTCAACCGTAACCGAGCGGTCAATTGCCTTACCGTCATCACTTCCAAACTGAGAAACCTTGAGCGTCGAGTCCTCGACGGATGCGATGTTCTGCGTCGCGGCCTTGGAGGCATCCATACCATTGGCAACGCGTCCCCGCTCGATAACGCGAGCCTTGTTGCCATCAACAACCTTGACGTCCACCGAAGCCGCATTGATATCGAAATCGAGGTAGCGGAACTCATCGGCATCAAAGGTCGTACACGAAAGCTGCTGAGGCTGAGCGGAATATTTACCGCCATCGTTCATAAAATCGTCGTCATCAACCACATCGTCCATACCGGACAAGCCGGGTATAACATCGTCGAGATCCCACGGGCCATCAAAATGAATCAAAGTCCGCGAAACGCCAAAAACAAGCCCGATAATCAGTACAAACGCTCCGATGCCAACGCCCAAGCGTACCTTGGATTCATGCGAAAGCTTCATCATTCATCACCCTCTTTGGCGATCGGGTCAGCGGTAGTCGCGGTAGCCACGCCAGTATCAACCGTAGCGGAAACATTCTGAGCCCTAGCTGTCACCGGTGCCGGACCAACCTGAATATCCCCGCGCGCCCAATCACCATCGAGCGCACGCGCCACCCAGTGATAGATGGGAATCGTAAAGAAGATCAGCGCGGCAAAGGGGCCGGCACCAAACGGGAACATCAGCAAAAAGAACAGTAGCCAGCACACGGCCCAATACGGGAACGACTGGAACGGGCCCTTCACCGGAGTCGAGCCAATCGCGGTGCCACTCGTCGCCTGCGCCGTAGCGGCATTGGCGGCCTGTGCACTCCAGCTTGCCGCTTGCGCCGCCTTGGCCGCGGCATCACTCGCCTGTGTTGCCGCCTCGGTGGCACGTGCCGCCGCCTCATGGGTACGCGCGCGCTCTGCCGCCTCGGCCTCGCGCTGACGGGCGCGGTCCTCGTTCTCAAACTCGATATCGTCCTCGATCTCATCGCTCGGATTAAGCAGCTCGTCCAGGCTCACGCCATAGAGTTTGGCGAGCGAGATCAGGTTCTCGGTATCGGGCGAGCTCTCCGCGCGCTCCCATTTACTGACCGCCTGGCGCGACAGCCCCAGCTTTCGTGCCAGCCCTTCTTGGCTAAAGCCTTTGCTGCGGCGAAGGTCGGCGAGCCGCTGCGCAGTTTCTACATTCATGGTTCCTCCTATGTGATGCCAGCCGTGCCGCCGGACCGTTTTTGTTCTTAAGGCGCCTTGCACAGTTAAAAATCTATCCGCCACCGCCAAAAGCATGCCACCTATTCTAGTGAGATTTTTGACAACCGTCGGTTGCGGGTGCATATGAGCTGCGGAAATGTGTCCAAACAAAGCAATGACCCGTAGCTTGGTTGTCCCCGTTGTGGCGTTAACGGTAGTATGGTCGTACTGTTAATTCCGCACCGCCAACGGAGGGAGTTCCGCGCCGTGAACCGCGATTTCGCCTCATCGCTCATCCAGCTCAATAACACGTTCTATCGCGAGCACTCCGCCTCCTTCTCCGATACGCGCCAAGCCCCGTGGCCCGGCTGGGTGCGCACCATGGACATCGCGCTCGAACAGCTCGATGTCGCCACGATCGAGCATCCCGTCCGCGTCTTCGATCTTGCCTGCGGCAATATGCGATTCGAAAACTTTGCCGCCGGCGGCGCACTTGCCGCCAAGGGCGTCGACGGCGCAAACCCCTCGGCAGATGCCAGCTGCCCGTTTGAGTTCTATGGCGTCGACTCGTGTCAAGACCTGGCCATCGATGCACATGGCCACGCGCTGCGCATTCCCAACCTGCACTTCCAGGAACTCGACGTGCTCGACGCCCTCATGAAGCTCAACCCCGCCGAAACACCCGACGTGCTTTTCGACGCCCCGCTCGCCGATATCTCGGTCTGCTTTGGCTTTATGCACCACGTGCCGTCGTGCGAGTACCGCGTACGCGTGCTCGACGCCCTGGTGCGGCAAACGCGCCCGGGCGGCATCATCGCCATCAGCTTTTGGGAGTTTATGAACGACGAGCGCATGGCGCGCAAGGCTGTTCGCGCCGAAGCCCGCGCCGAGCTCACCCCGCCGTTTGAGGGTTACGATTCCGCACAGTTTGAAGCCGGCGACCACCTCATCGGCTGGCAAAACGACCGCCACGCCTACCGCTATTGCCATCACTTTGACGATCAGCAGATCACCGACCTGGTGCGCGGCGTCCGTACGTTCTACAAAAGCGGCGAGGTCCCCGTGCGCGAGCTTGAGCGTTTCCATGCCGACGGTCGCAGCGGCGAGCTCAACCGTTATGTGATCCTCAAGCGCCTGTAGGCATCGACGACTCGCCGCCGAGCCGTGCCGCGTCTTTCGGGCAAACTATGCCCACCCTTTTTCAACCCATTGACGGAACGCGCAGCTATGCGTTCCATACTTATGACCAAGGAGCCTCATGGGAGCCGTCCACGTTCGCACGCCTAAGAACTTTGTGCTCGAGGAGCGCCTGGAGCGCTACGCCGATGCGATCGAGACGAACCCCGAGGCTTATGCCGGAGATTGGCGCGAGGCTTGCGCGCCAGCTGGCAGCAAGCCCTTCGAACACCTTCACCTGGATCTTGGCTGTGGCAAGGGAACCTATCTGGTCGAGCGCGCCCACCGCGAGCCCGACACCCTCTTTATCGGCATGGACCAGGAGCCCATCTGCATCGCCTATGCCGCGCAGAAAATCTGCGAGCAGGAGCTATCCAACGCACTCGTCCTGCCCCGAGGCGCCGCATCGCTGCCACAGCTATTTGCCGCAGGCGAGCTCGATGCCATCACCATCAACTTTCCCACGCCGCAGCCCAAGGCCAAGTACGCCAAAAAACGACTCGTCCATGTCGACCATTTGATGCTCTACCGCACGCTCTTTGCAGCCAACGCCACCGTCACGCTGCGCACCGACAGCAAACCATTGCGCGATTACGCCCTGGGACAGTTTGCCGCGGCCGGCTACGACACGCTTTGGGTAAGTGACGACGTACGCCGCGACCATCCCGAGCATCCCGAGACCGAGTACGAGCGCCGCACGCGCGAGATGGGTGCCGCCGTCTATGGCATTCGCGCCACACCTGGAGCGCAGCCCAGCGATGAACAGCTCACGGCGGGCCGCGCGCAGGAGCAAAGCCTTGCCTGCTACCTGCCCGAAAACCTCGATGCGCTCACCTATGTACCTCTGGGCATGGAAGAGGCCGTCGAGAACTTTAGAAACCGCGCCCGCAAAGGCAAGAAGCGCCTGCCGCAGGAGTCCTAGGGGCTTCTGATGGTCGCGGCGTCGGCAAACAAGTGAAAATAGGCGTCAGCGAACGACCCTCAAACCTAAGTGAGTAGACTTTTTTGCAATAGCCAAGCACAACCCGCATAACGAAAACTAAAACCGCAGGTAGAGCTCTTGCGCAAAAGCCATGTGCTCGCGATATTGCAAAAAGTCTACTCACTTAGCTGGCAACTGCACCAAACGGCTGGGCAGAACGCCCATTTCCTGCATTTTCTCGCGCGCTGGCACCCCGCGCCGCTGCTACGCCATAATAGTTGGCGGACAATCGCGAGAGAAAGCAAGCACATGGCACAGACCACGACAGATACCGCCGCCAGCACCGTCTCCGGCGCCGGGGCCGCCAGCTCATTCTCGGGCGGCACGGGAACCGAAGCCGAGTTTGGCTCGCTCGGCGCGCTCTCCCCCACCTGGTGGGAGCCCGAGGACGGCAGCGGGCCCGAACCGTGGCTCACGCCCGATCAGGCCTTCGAACGCTTCTTTGAATGGACGAGCGATCGCGGCATTGAGCTGTGGAATCACCAAGAAGAGGCCCTCATGGACCTGGCCGCCGGCGATCACGTCATTTTGGGCACGCCGACCGGATCGGGCAAGTCGCTCGTCGCGCTGGGCATGCTCTTTATGGGCATGGCACAGGGCAAACGCTGCTACTACACGGCTCCTATCAAGGCTCTGGTCAGCGAGAAGTTTTTCGACCTGGTACAGGTGCTCGGCCGCGATAACGTCGGTATGATCACCGGCGATACGCATATCAACACCAAAGCGCCCGTCATCTGCTGCACGGCAGAGATCCTTGCCAACGATGCACTGCGCGAGGGCGAGGGCGCCGACGTGGGCTGCGTGGCCATGGACGAGTTCCACTACTTTGCCGACCCCGATCGCGGCTGGGCCTGGCAGGTGCCGCTGCTCACCCTGCCCCACACGCAGTTTATGCTCATGAGCGCCACGCTCGGCGATGTCACCGCCATCGCCGCCTCACTCGAGGAACACACCGGCGCTGCTTGCGACTTGGTTGTCGACGCCCCACGCCCCGTGCCGCTGAGCTACGACTACGTGACGACCTCGCTCGAGGGCACCGTCGAGCTCGCCATGCGCCGCGGCGAGGCCCCGCTCTATATCGTGCACTTTAGCCAGGATGCCGCCCTTGCGACGGCACAGTCGCTCGCCAATTTTGGCATCGCCAGCAAGGAGCAGCGCGAGGCCATTAAGGAAGCTGCCAAAGGCACGAGCTTCTCGACGGCCTTTGGCAAGATCCTCAAGCGCTTGCTTGGCTGCGGCGTCGGCGTGCACCACGCCGGTATGCTGCCGCGCTATCGTCTGCTGGTCGAGCGCTTGGCGCAGCAGGGCCTGCTGCCTGTCATCTGCGGCACCGATACGCTCGGCGTCGGCATCAACGTACCCATCCACACCGTGGTCCTCACCGCACTCACCAAGTTCGATGGCTACAAGATGCGTCGCCTGCGCGCCCGCGAGTTCCATCAGATTGCCGGTCGCGCCGGCCGTTCGGGCTTCGATACCGAGGGCATGGTCATCGCCGAGGCCCCGGAGCACGAGATCGAGAACGCCAAGCTCATGGCCAAGGCGGGTGACGACCCCAAGAAGCTCCGCAAGATTAAAAAGAAGAAGGCCCCCGAGGGCTTTGTCACCTGGAACAAGCAGACCTTTGAGCGCCTGATTGAGACTCAACCCGAGACGCTCAAGCCGCGCCTGCGCATCACGCACTCCATGGTGATTAGCGTGGTCGAGCAGGGCGGCGACGCCCGTGCCCGCGTACACGACCTCATCGAGACGAGCCTGCAGACCCCCGAGGAAAAGGCCAAGCTCGAGGTTCGCGCCGATGAAATCTTCGCCACACTCATCGATTCCGGCGTCGTCGTTCGCACCGAGGTGCCGCCCGCACCCGACGCCCCGACTGACGCCGCACCAGACATCGACTATGCACTGACGGTCGATCTGCCCGAGGACTTCGCGCTCGATCAGCCGCTCTCGCCGTTCTTGCTTGCCGCGTTGGAGCTGCTCGATCCCGAGAGCGAGACCTATACCATGGATCTGATCTCGATGGTCGAGGCAACGCTCGAGGACCCCAAGCAGGTGCTGTGCGCACAGGAGCGCGCTGCGCGCGACCGCGCGATGGCTGAAATGAAGGCTGACGGCGTCGAGTATGAGGAGCGCTTGGAGCGCATTCAAGACGTCACGTACGAAAAGCCGCTCGAGGATTTGCTCGACGCCGCCTTTGACAAGTACTGCCAGGAAGTGCCCTGGGCAAACGACTATCAGCTCTCTCCCAAGAGCGTCCTGCGCGATATGCTGGAAAGCGCGAGCGATTTTAAGGGCTACATTCAAAAGCTCGGCATCGCCCGCTCCGAGGGCATTCTGCTGCGCTACCTAGCCGAGGCCTACCGTTCACTCGACCGCACCGTGCCCATCGAGAAGCGCGACGAGCGCCTGCGCGACATTATCTCGTGGCTGGGCTTTGTGGTGCGCTCGGTGGACTCGAGCCTGGTGGACGAGTGGGAGAACGCCGGCAACCCGGCAGCCCTCGACGCCGCGCCGCCGCAGGGCATCGACGAGGTCGTGGCGGACCGTCGCGGCTGCACGCTATTGGTGCGCAACGCGCTCTTCCGCCGCGTGACCCTTGCCGCCCGCGAGCACGTTCGCGACCTGGGCGAGCTCGACGACGACTGGGGCATGAGCGAAATCCGCTGGCAAAAGGCGCTCGATGCCTACCATGAGCAGCACGAGGAGATCCTCACCGACGGAGATGCCCGCAGCGCCGCGATGTTTTCCATTGACGAGTCCGGCGAGAAGACCGCGCACGTATGGCACGTGCACCAGATCTTTGCCGACGAGGATGGCGACCACGATTTTGGCATCATGGGCGATGTCGATCTGGACGCCACGCAAGACGGTGGCGAGGTCATCTTCAAAAACTACCGCGTCGGCTTTATCGAAGACCTGCTCGAGGACTAGCCGAACATACTGGAACGAAACGAAGCGGGGTCGCTGGCAACATCGCCAGCGGCCCCGCTTTTTGCGCGATACGCTATCCCCTACTCGGTATCCTCGACCTCATACGAATCCGCCTCGGCTGGCTCATCGTTTGTCTCTGTCGCAGCCCCGCGCGCCTCGTCAAACGCGGCCTTCATGGTCTTGTTGCCCCACGTGAGCTTGCGAATGGTAAGATCGTCGGCCTTCTTGTTGGCTAGGCGCAGATTGTTCTCGGAGGACAGCAACGCCTCCTTGGTTTTCTGCAGGTGGCTAATCGTCTTGTCGATCTCATCGATCGCCGTTTGGAACTTGCGGCTCGCGATCTCGTAGTTGCGACCGAAATCATTCTTGAACTTTTCCATCTTGGCTTCGAAGTTCGTGACGTCGATATTCTGCTGCTTGTACTCCGCTAGCTCCTGCTTATAGCGCAGCGAACCCATGGCGGCGTTGCGCAGCAGCGTAATCATGGGAATGAAAAACTGCGGACGGATCACGTACATCTTCTCGTAGCGATAGCTCACGTCGACTATCCCTGCGTTATAGAGCTCGCTCTCGGGCTCCAGCAGGGTGCAGAGCACCGCGTACTCACAGCCTTTCTGGCGACGATCGTGATCGAGTTTCTTAAAGAAGTCCTCGTTTTTGTGCTTGGTCGCGGTCTCATCGTTCTCGTTTTTCATCTCGAACATAATTGAAATGACCTCGTTGCCGCTCGCGTCGCACTCGCGGAAGATAAAGTCGCCCTTGGTACCCTCGGACGCATCGTTGTCTTTCTCGAAGTACGCGTTGGGAAACGCCGTCATGCGCAGACGGTTGAACTCGGTCTCGCAGTGCTGCTCAAGCGACTCGCCCACCATCTTGGTGGACAGGCGGACCTTCATGTCCTTAAGGCGCTCAATCTCTTCATCCTTGTAGCGAATCAGGTCATCGCTCGCGCGCTTGGCCTGCGCGAGCTCGAGCTCATGCGCCGCCTTAGCCTGTTCCTCGCGAGAATCGCGCACCGCCAGCTCACTCGTCAGCTTGGCACGTGCCTCATCGCGCTCTCGCTCCGCCGCGGCAACCGCCTCCGACAGGTTCATTTTTGCCATCAGTTCCTGCTCGCGCAGCTGGGCACGCAGACCCTCGGCCTCTTGCTCGGACTGTGCCTTAGCGGCGGAAAACTTCTCTTGTACCGTCGCGCGATAGTCAGTAAGCGCGCGCTCGGCCTCGCTGCGAGCGGCATCGAGCTCGCGCTGCGACTCAGCCGCAGCGGCGGCAAGCGCCATCTCCTGGGCCTTGTCCGCCGCGGCAAGCTTGGCCTGCAGCTCGGCAATCTGAGCATCACGTGCAGCTAAATCGTTTTGAGCAGCGTTGCGCGCCGCCGACTCGGCAAGCTTTGCTTCGTCATCTTTGCGCCCAAGCTGCGCACGCAGGCTATCAATCTCACGCTGGAGTTCGGCATTTTCCTTTTGAGCATTGGCTCGCGCCTCTACCGCCGCGCGCTGGCTTGCACTCTCGCGCTCTACGGCAGCGCCCTCGAGCTTAGCGCGCAGCTCGGCAAGCTCAGCATCGCGCTTGGCGACTTCTTGTGCCAGCTGCTGAGCTGCAGCGTTCCTCTGCTCGACAAGCTGAGCATTGCGCTGAGACTCCGCCTTTTGCAAGGCAGCCGTCGAACGCGAGCGCTCAAGCTCCAGCGCCTGCTCGCCCTCGCGCTGGAC
>CAVKNR010000046.1:0-8500 GCA_963657575.1 Sodaliphilus sp. | reverse complement strand
CTTTAGATGGTGGGCGATACAAGATTCGAACTTGTGACCCCATCCGTGTGAAGGATATGCTCTACCCCTGAGCCAATCGCCCGTCGCCTTTCGGCAAAAGAGATACTAACATAGCCGTGCGTGGTTTACCAAGAACTTTTTGCTTCCGATTTTAAATTCGCGGGCGCAAACCGCGCCACAGCAATCAGGGCAGCCGACAAACCCGCAGCTAAACCACCATTTATCGCTTAATCCACGACGTTTCGGGTCGGCAGATAAGTCGCGCGTTGTTGTAGGCCATGTCGAGCGTGAGGCAGGTGCGCGCGGCGTAGAAACCGTCCTCGCGTTGGATGGTCAGCGCCAGCTCGGGCTTGTCGCCGGTCAGGCACAGCGGTAGGAGTAGCTGGATCCGGCCGCCGTAGAACTGCGGCACCGCGAGCGTATAGTTGGCTGCGGCGCGGCGGGCGGCTTCGACGACGGCTCCCTCAAAGGCACGGCGCAGCAGCAGCGAGTTGCCCTCCCCCATCAGGCTGGCGGGGATGCGCGTAAGGTTCTCCTCGTCGCCCAGAATGTGGTCGATGTTGGAGCGGATGGGCAGTCGGTAGTCATAGACCAGCTCGGAGGGGTCCTCGGCAAAGCGCACGCGGCACGGCAGGTACTCAAACGAGACCAGCATGGGGTCGCTCTCCTTAAAGAAGCCCTTCAAAAACCAGCGCTGGCGCGCGTCGGGCTTGGTGTTGGGCTCAAACAGGCCGTAGATGGTCTCGTAGCGGCGCGTGTACAGGCCGGTGTTGAATAGGCAACGGTCGTCGTCGAACACCAGCGGTAAGTTGGACGGGGCGGTCTGGTCCACGTCACGCTCGGTCAAGAACACCGCGCGGCTAAATGAGAACGACAGGTAGTTTTTGAGGATGCGGTTGCCGGGACCCCAGTCCTCGGGGTCGGCGAGGTCGACCAGGCGGTCGTAGCAGGGCTCGGGGCAAAACGCGAAGTCGTACACATTGCTGCACAGGGTGCTTGGGATCTCCATGTGGCGTCCATTCCATTTCATAGTTAGAGTTTGGATGCTTAGATTTTATACGTGCGACGCACCGTCGAGACACACAACGCAATTGCGGCGCAGCTCGTCGGCGAGTTCTGCTCGCGTGCGGTTTCCGGAAACAAGGTCCTGGATCCAGGCGTAGTGCTGGTTGTCTTTGGGTTCCGGGCTATCGGAAAGTACGATTGGAGCACTAGCGGCGTAACAGGAAGGTCCCGCCCGTCAACATCGGCAATCATGAGTTGACAAGCGTAATCATGGTTCAATTGCGGTTTAGCATTAGAATGTCAGGGAATCATCACCAAAGGTTTCGCGCCACTTGTCACAAATGTATCGATGGTTCATGGTGATTAGTTTTGAAAGATCCCTGAGATCCTTAGCCGGAATCTTGCTCTCGTTGTTCGCAAGTATGCATCCGCCATTTTTAGTGAGCCAAAACTTAGTCGAATTAGCAGCCGCCCTCTTTACCCTTACATGGATGTGAACGGGTTCTCCGTTTTCCGCGACCCAAAAGAACAGAACATACTGTTCAAAAACAAGAATTCGATGCATTATGCCACCGCCGGTCCAGCTTTTTGCCGTTCTGCAAGCTCGAAGATAAACGGAGCGTTTGATCTAACGAACTCGGTCAAAAAATCCAGATCGTCAGTAGAAAATCCTTCGACGTTAAACCATTTGACCGCAGGTAGAAAGCATTCTGCATGGTCAAAACCAAAATCAACCGGGCGCTCGACGGCTACGCGAACGGTCCCGTCGTCTCGTGTTTCTGAGTAGGCAAACTGAGTGCCGTCATCTAGCTGAACATAGCTCCAAAGCATTGCTGCCTCCTTAGTGTTTATATCCAAGTATAAACAGCTGCTTAGATGCAACGTGATGCGAATTGAATTATTCCCATAAGACCTGAACTGCTGATTATTTGTATTACTGAGATTTGAACCACCTCACACTTCAGTGTCTTTTTGGCATGGAAAACCGTCATTGTGCGAAAGTCGGACTTTATGTCAAGGATCGTCTTCAGATTAAAGCGCCCGCATGCTTAACTACTTGCAGGCGCTTGAATCCTTTAGATTAACCAAATGCTGCTCAACAGCCTCCATGCCAACCTTCGCATATTTTAGGAGGCCTTGTATATCGTTGTAGTTCTTGGGCAATCGATCTTTTTCAATACCAGTAATTTTGGCGAATAATTCGATTGTTAGATCGAGTGCGAAGTCGATTAGTTTTTGAATTTCGCTGAAAGTTAAAGGAAGTCGCCTAACAAGCTCATCATAATTCAGTGCTTCTATGTCGCTATGGGCGAAAACTTTATTTCGCTGATCGCGAAGCATGTCTGTTAGTTTACTGAGACCGTTGAGTCGTTTTTTCCACAAATTGGAAAGGTCATGAGTGGTTATACACACGGTAACCATTTCGTAATGATCTCCGAACAGTTTTTCATATGAGCGTTGAGACTCAACTTCTTTGGGGTAAAAACGCTCCTCGTCCTCTGCCAATGGGTGAACGATTGGATTAAGCCTGTCAAAGTTTGGTCGATCACTGAATATAGAGATTGCAAGTGTGTCGATTTCAGCAGAATGAGACGAGACTTCTTCTATCAAGTTCCCAATACTGATGTCGCTTTTGGCATCAAATAACCGCGCGCAATTCATGAAACAGGATTCGGTTAATGCAAGTTGTGTAAAGCTGAAGAAGCAGCCAGCGCAAATTACTTCATTCTCATAGTCAGAAGATGCTTTAGACAGTTCGCGAAGGATTGCTAGTTCCGTGTTGGCATAAAATGCCTCGTTGTACAGATAGCTGCAACGCTCGAACAGCTCAAGAAGGCCGGCGTTTAATTCTTTCTTGACAGCGTCAACTGTATGATCCGATTCGTGGTTCATGTTAGATAAATCCTGAGCAATTGTCGTAATAAACTATTCTACTAATGTGTCGTTACGAATATAGTCTTCTACATTGCTTATCGAAATGGGTGCTTCAGCAGCGACATACGGCAGCTAGAAGCACTGTACCAAGCAGGAAAAGCGTCACGGAAGCGGCGATCCAGTTGGTGTCGCCGGTCTTGGGGAGTGCCGCAGTGGTCGCGGTGGCAGTCTTGGGCTTGGAGACTTTGGCGCCCGAGGTCTTGGTTACTGTCGTTGTTGTCTTGGTTGTCGCGGCCGCGGGTTTCAGCGTGGGATTTGCCGTGGTTCCTGTGGTGGGCTCTCCGGCAGCGGGGTTAGCATCGGCGGGAGACTTGCCCGCGCTATCGCCAGGCACGTCGTCTCCATCGGTCTCCCCCGCCGGAGGTGTGGCGACATCGGGCTCAATCACTACATGCGGTGCCACTGCACCGGAGGCATCCACCACGCCACTAGCACCAAAGACCCCACCAGCAGGCGTCACAAACCGCGCAGACACAAGCGACCCACCCAGACAAGCAACGCCGCCGTCGGCGCCGGTCGCATCAAGCCACGAGGCGTCGACGGAAAGCCGATAGCCGGCCGCACCATCTCCAAGGCCCGCATCTTGCAGACACACGCCGTAGGCGCGCACGCCCGCTCCGGACCTGGTGCCCGCGGCAACGATGCGCCCGCCGCCGCGCACGGCCATGTCGCCTGCGATCACGCCGGCAACCACCTCGTCCGTAATATCGGCCCCGTCCGCCCGGGCATCGACGGTGCAACCGTCCACCACGAGCGCCTGCGAGACGTGGATCCCGCACTGCGAGCCCGATGCCGCCAGGGACCCGGTGCCGCGAAGCGTCAGGCTGCCCCACACCTCCATGCCGCACTGCGTGATGTCCGCATCGGGCGCATTCGACTCCGTCACCGAGTTTTGCCCGGCGAGCGTCACGACCAGGTCGCCGTCGGCGGCGGTGGCGTCGCCCGCGTAGCCGTCAAGCTCCAGATGGCCGGCATCGGTCCAGGCCCAGCCGGGGCCCGACACGCCCGGCTCGCAGTACGTCGCGCCCGCGATAAACAGGCTCTCCGCGCCCACGGCACAAGAAGGCCCGCCCAGCAAAACGCATAGGCAGGCCATGGCAGCGATCGCGATGTGATGACGGCCGGTGTGGGACTCGGCGGCAAACATAGTCGCTCCGATCTTCGCAGGAGCCAATAGAATATGCACCCGAAAAATGCCCTGGTAGCAGCACCTATTAGTTTAGCGAGATCGATGCGGGAGCAAAGAGAAATCGCGTGGGCAATGTCCACAATTAGGTGTAAATCGTTTTGCCAGCCGGTGAAAGGGAGAATCAGCTTCCGAATTCGCCCTTCACGTTTCTGATGATGTTGTTTGATAAATGGTTCCGATAGTCCATAAAAGATGGTTCATAATAGATTTAGATGAAAAACCTTCGGATTTGTAAGGCGGGGTCGCTGAGACGGTACCGCCTAGTTTTATCAGCGTGCGCCTAACGATCGAGATCACATTCTCCCTCGCGCGCGAAGAAGTCTTGCCCTGCGAAGACTATGATCGGTTGGACAGGCCCGGCGTATATCGCGTACTTCCGTAGTTTTTCTTCGGAATATCCGTATTAAAAATACGGGCAAATTGACCAATTTGCTAAGCTACTTTATCCTGTGTTCCAAATAGACTCAGAAAGCAGAGGAGCCGTGCCATGCTCAAGAAGTTTTCGGTTTCAAATTTCAAGTGCTTCAATAAGCGAATTACATTTGATCTATCCGATCCCGCCAACTATTCATTCAATCAACAGGTAATTCAGGATGGCATTAAGGCAAAGGGCATCATATATGGTGCGAATGGCAGTGGAAAGTCCAATTTCGCCCTCGCGATATTCGACATTGTTCTGCATCTGACCGACAAGGAAAAGCTGCTCAAAAAATACTCGCCATACCGGTGCCTTAATTCAAAGAGTTCAATTACAGAGTTTCAATACGATTTTGTCTTCGACAATATCGAGGTCGTATACCGCTACGGGAAAACCGACCCACAGACGCTTGTATACGAGAGTCTGTACATTGCTGGCGTGGAGGTCTTGAGCTACAGGTTCGACGCTCAAACGGGCCATGTTGACCTGCCGGGCGCCGAGTCCCTCTCGCTTTCTACCGATCTCCCCACTGAGTCCGACAGGCTGTCGCGTGTCAAATATGTCAAGAGCAATGCAATACTGCGAGATGAGCCGTCTGCCAGGGCGTTTAGAGCCTTCACCTCCTTTGTCGACAACATGCTCATGTTCTACTCGCTCGATGAGCGTGGATATCAGGGGCTTTCGGTTGGCTCGGATATCTTTACCCAGGGCATTATTCGCGAAGGAAAGATGGAGGACTTCCAAGAATTCTTGCGCCAGCAGGGAATCTCCCTGAACCTCGTATCCGTGGACGTGAATGGAGTTCCCGAGCTTTATTGCAGGTTCGAGGGCGGTACCGTTCCGTTTGCGTCGGTCGCCTCGACAGGCACCATGTCACTTGCTCTGTACTACTACTGGTATATCAAGATGAGCAAGGCTTCCTTGGTCTTTATCGATGAATTCGATGCCTTTTATCACTTTGAATTGTCCCGGTCGATCGTGGAGATGCTACGGGACCTTGAGGGTGTCCAGGTTTTCATTACGACGCACAACACGGACCTTTTGACGAACGACCTCATGCGTCCCGATGTCTATTTCATTCTCAAGGAGGGGGAGATTCGCTCGCTGGAAAAGCTAACACCCAAGGAGCTCAGATTGGCGCATAACCTCCAGAAGATGTTTAAGGCCGGTGCTTTCGATGGCTAGCCCGGTCACGCTCTTCATCGTTGAAGGAGAGTCGCGTGACCTGCGCTTTGCGGAGAAGATGAAGGATCTTTTTCTGAAAGGGAGAGATGACCTGAGGGTGATCTGTCTGCCAGCGGCGCAGAACATCTACATGCTTTACGAGCGGCTTGCAGAGGAGGACTTCGATCTGGATGTTGTGGAGGTACTGAGAGAAACGGTGCCTTCTGCTGCAAAATGTCTAGAGGGCGTGGAGAGGGATTCTGTTGATGAGGTCTTTCTCTTCTTTGACTACGACTCTCATCAGAACAATGCGCCTGGATGCGAGTCCGATGCCCTTGTGGAGGCGATGCTCCTCGCATTCGATAACGAGCACGAGAGCGGAAAGCTCTATATAAGCTACCCGATGGTCGAGGCACTGTACGATTATCGCGCAGGGCAGTGCCAGGCGCATTCAGGCTGTTTTGTTGACAACTCGGAAATCGCTCAATATAAAAATAAGTCGGGAGAGGGAAACGTTAACGTGGGGAAGCACATGGAGCTTCCCCAATGGAAAGATGCAATCGCTGCCTTCGTATTGAGATGCAAGTGCCTGCTCGGTCTCGATGAGGTTTCATTTGAGACGTATCGAGAGCTGGTTACGGTCGATGCGATCTTCCGCGAGGAGAAAAGGATGCGGATCGAGGACGGTTCGGTGTTTGTGCTATCGGCTTTTCCAGAGTTTCTGCTCGACTATTTCGGTGATAAGTTCTTTAATTCCATGGCTCCGATGCGCCACCTTAAGTTCGATGATTGCCCCCGAGGAAATGGGTGAGACGCAATTAATCTCGCGGGTACAGGTTCTCCTGTCTAAATTGTGAACTCGGCATAAGAGACGTTGTTGGCCATGCCCCGGACAGCATCCAGTCGATGATGTTCTCTTGCCTGATGCCGCCGCGACCTCCCACGTCAACGCGGTCGAGCGTGAGCGGGGTCTTCGGATAGTTGTTCCGAATCGCCTGCAGCGGCGCGAGCTCGGGAAAGTACCTCACTATCAGCTTCCCCCACTCCGACTTCGGGTTCACGCAGGTGATGTGGAACCCGTTAAGCCCAGCTTGGACAAGCTGTTAGGAGACTGGCATTTCGCCTGCGTCGATCTCGAGAGGATCGGCGACAAGGTTGCGAACAAGGACTGGAAAGGTCATTATGAGGGGTAAATAAGATGACAGACAACACGTATTCGGGAACTCTAAAATTCAAAGATGTTGATTTTGTCTTTGTGTTCGATGGCTCTGAGCTTGTTCTCATCCCGCCCAAAGAACGCAAGAATGACATTATGTGGGGTTGGCTAAAAAAAGAAATTTGCCCCGGTGTGTATACATCCGGCGACCCTTTGACTGTTGATGTGCCTTATCTTGACGGCTTCTGCAACGAGACAAGCAAGCGATTGATCTTTTTGACCAGGGAGGAATCGACTGTCGGAAGTCGAAATTCGACTCTGTATATCAACGTTGCTGGGTATCTGGAATGTAGCCCGAATACCAATGGTTTTTGCAGGATGACTCTATCCGGCAGGGCCTTGAATTACATTCATCCGGTTAATAGGGCATTCTCGCAGGTATTTGATTCTGACGACCTTACAGAAAAGGGAATCATCTCTATCAGGACAAATGGATTCGACAGAACTTCGACCGTGAAGAGAGCATTTCGCTTTGAGGGCAGAGATATCGCGGCGTATTTCTCAGTTGGGTGGACATGCAGTATGAAAATTAGTACTCCACCCATCACCCTTAATTCCAGCATGATTTTCGAGTTTGATGAAACGGACGATTACTGGTTTTTCTATCGCCTGTGGCATGCAGCAGAAGACTTCCTCAAATATCTGACATTCAGCAAAAACACACTAATTGAGGATTGCAGCCTGCAGGCTATGTACGACGACTCGCATTACCCCAGCACAGCTGAATTCAAGCTAGCGAGATCCTCAGAGCCATTTGATACCAAGCCTCTTGAAAAAGGTCGATATATTCAGCTGTCTTTGCTGGACCCGTATGAGATTAAAATGTTTGGAGCGATTGCAGACGGAGAAATCTACCTAAGGCATATTCCTGAAACATACGAAAAGGGACATACGCTCGATGCATCGGACTTCGTGCTGACTTCCGCAGCATTTGAATGGGAATTTGACCAAGCGTATCCAAGCGGAGTTGTCAAATCAGAAGCTCGAGTGGCTGCTGAGCAACGAGCATCAGCTCAGATGGATGAATGCATTAACCAAAGCTCCGGAAAAGCTAAAAAGATATTGAAATATGCAAAGAAGAGCATCGGCTTTAGCAATCTGGAATCGAAGATAGTACAGGCTGGTCGAGATTTTCATGAAATGATTGGGGTATTTGGGGAAGGTCTATACAAAAGGAATGATGAGGAATTTTCCTACGAAGTCATTGGAAGCAGGCTGGCTGAGCAAAGAAATGACTTTGCCCATGGAAACATTGACAAGGATTTCAAAGGTGCTGCCATTCTTGATTTGCTGCTTCTACGCTATCTTGTCTATGCAATGCAGCTGAAGCGCATCGGTGTCTCAGCTGCAAATACTCGCAGAGCGATAAATGAGCTATTTGGCTTAATGTATTACCTCCCTGCAGAAGACGGTGACACAGAGACGGTGGCCAAGAACACTGAGATAAATGAGCCGAACAACGAAACCGAAGGCAGTGCAGACGAAATCGTAGAGGCGGAATAGAATGGTTCCCGACTGCTGACGCTCCTATTTGGCAAGGTGTTTTTTAGAATCCATTTTGCGCTCGGCCTCG
>CAVKNR010000045.1:0-8514 GCA_963657575.1 Sodaliphilus sp. | reverse complement strand
ACCCCTTCCGAACGAATCATCGAACGAAAGGGGTCCTGAATCATGGCTATGCTCCTTATGCGGCGTTATTCCTCCCGGTAAGCGCACGCGCAGGTGGCGTACTCGGGAAACGCTTCGCGGTCGGCGAACTTGGGATCGACGGCTGGGAACTGGCGGTGAGCGACGATGTCGCCGAGCGAAACGGAATCGAGGTAGTCGCGCATCAACGCCTGGGCTCCGGCCCACAGGGGATGATAGCAGCACGCGCCCATGCGCGCACAGTCACCATCGGGCGCGGTGCAATCGTTCATAACCATAGGACCCTGAACGGCCTCGACGACCTGGCGGATAGTGACGTCGTCCGGACTGACCTTGAGACGCATGCCACCGTGGACGCCACGCAGGCTCTCCACAATACCGGCCTGGACCAAACCGTGCTGAATCGAGCGGGCAAACGAATACGGAACATTGACCTCTTCGGCAGCGGTGCGAACAGAAAGTAAGCACTCCGGATCCTCGGCAAGCATCGCCAGCATACGAAGGGCGTAATCAGTCTTCCTCGATATGTCCATTTTTCCCCTTTCAAGGAATACGAACAGCTCGAACGAGCTCCGGGGCCGAGCTTGTGTCGAGACGCTAAATGACTGCCAGGACATCCAAATGGTAAATCGGATATCCACTGAGTGCCGCGCTTGGAGCGAAATGCATCAGATGCGGCGCACAGTGCAATTTAGTATAACCTAACCCCCTGTCTCGTAGAACAGGTGTTGCGCAACAAAGCTGTTGTTCAGACAGATATACTCATTAGATTTTACTTGCGTTCCCGAAGGCGCGGGGGTTCTGGGCGAAGATGCACCAGGGCGATCGTTCTATCAAAACAAAGTGCATCAAACGCAAAAAGCCACGTCCGAAGACGTGGCTTTAATTGCGTTGGCGGGAAGTACGGGGCTCGAACCCGCGACCTCCGACGTGACAGGCCGGCGCTCTAACCAAACTGAGCTAACTCCCCAGGCAGTCGTTCGCGTTTGTTTCCGCTCGCGTGCGCTGCGGGGATTAGTATACACAGAAGTCTGTCCGGCGCGCAACAACTTTTTTGAAAAAATTTTTTGGGTCCCTCCGGGAGGGTCTCCGGGGCTGAGGGCGGGGGTTAAGTTTGCTGCTCTACAGTCCTGCGCAAGACGGAAAGCACATTAAGTGCTTTCCTTTGCGTGCGGAACTCGCGACAAACTTAACCCCCGCCCTCAGCCCCGGAGACCCTCCCTGCCGTCACATTGTTCAATCAGTTTTGCGGGCGTGCGCCGCTGCGCGGCTAGCCCGCATGCTCCTCAGCGGGGTTGGTCTGATTGTTTTTGTTGAAACTCTGCCTTTGGCTCAAATGGAAACGGGGGACGCATCTGCATCCCCCGTTTTTGTTGCGGTTAGTCTAGGTCAATAAACTTGGTACTTATGATCTTGCCGTCTTTTACTAGCATTCTGGCCATGGTGGGGCCTCGGGTGCCTCTGGGGTAGCTGGCGCTGCCCGGGTTGAGGACTAAGCAACGGCCCACTTGGGCTTCTTTGGTTACGTGGGTGTGGCCGTTGATGGCTACGTCTACGGATCCCACCGGAAGGTCTTCGCGGTAGTGGGCTACGGCGAATTTGAGGCCTTCGTAGGTAAAAAGCGCAAGACGGTCTACATCGGGGCCGTAGTCGCGGTAGTAATCGTTGTTGCCCAGTACGGCCCGCACGGGGGCGATGGTGCATAGGTGCTCGTAGTCCATCTCTGACGTGAGGTCGCCGGCGTGGATAATCAGATCTGCGCCCTCAAGCTCATCCAAGAGCGCAGGCGATAAATAGCCGTGGGTGTCCGAGATGATGTCGATACGCTTGGCGCTTGCACTGTTCATGGGATCCCTTCCGCAAAAAACGATTCGGCAGATACATACAAAAAGGCCCCACGGCTCCGCAGACGATGGGTCTACAGGGCTGCGGGGCCAGTGTGCTAGAGGCTCAGAGCCTTCTTGAGCGGCACGACGCGGCGGCGCGAAACCGGCACGCGTTCGTCGACGCCCGTAATGCCCAGCTGGATGGCGCCCGAGGGCACCGTCTCCACATCCGTGACGCACGCCAAGTTGACGATATAGCGGCGGTGAACACGGAAGAAGCCAAAGTCGCAGAGCTTGGCCTCAAACTGCGCCAGCGAGGTCGTCGACAAAAAGCGATCATCGACGGTATAGATGCAGGAGTAATCGTCCTTGGCCATGATAAAGCGAATGTCGTCCACGGGAATGAGCACCTTGCGGCCGCCCTTTTCCACCGGGATACGCTCGATGGTCACCTTGCTGTCCGTAACCGGCTTGGTGCGTTGCATGACCTTCTCGATCGCGCGATCCAAGCGAGCTTCCTCGACCGGCTTCATCAGATAATCGACGGCATCCACGTCGAATGCCTCGACCGCATGGTCACTATACGCAGTCACAAACACGATCGCCGGCGGATTTTTGAGCTTATGCAGCGCCTCGGCAAGTTGCAGGCCCGAGGCACCGGGCATCGAGATATCGAGAAACACGACATCCACGCGACTTTCCATAAGCATCTCGATGGCGGAGCGGACGCTCGACGCCTCCGTGATCGTGCCGATCTTGCCCGTTTGCTCGAGCAGGAAGCGAAGCTCCGAGCGAGCCGGCGCCTCATCATCCACAATCATCGCACGCAGCATAGGGATAAAACCTTTCGTCAACTAACTACGCCGGGCATCCGTCGCATGACGTTGAGCCCGTAGCCTTTTATTTTACTCTTGAATGTCAAAGATGCTCTCTGACAAATCAAGATGAAGGAGCACTTTGGTGCCCTTGCCCGGCGCCGATTCGACACGCGTATAGGAGTGCGGCCCATAAAAGCGATGGATGCGCTCCGAAATATTGTGCATGGCCACACCGGCGCCGCCACCCTGGGGAGAGCTGGCGTCGGGACGGGCAGAACGCTCGTCAAACAGTCTGGCGGCGGTACCCTCATCCATGCCCACGCCATTATCGGCCACGGCAATCAAGATTGCATCCTCGCCGTCTTGGTGAACGGTCACGTCGATCCTCAGGGCGTCGTCATCGCCCATACCATGACGCACGGCGTTCTCGACAATCGGCTGGATCACGAACGCCGGCACCAGCGTATCT
Organism: Sodaliphilus sp.; assembly: GCA_963657575.1. Taxonomy (GTDB): domain Bacteria; phylum Actinomycetota; class Coriobacteriia; order Coriobacteriales; family Coriobacteriaceae; genus Collinsella. The sequence continues at coordinate 5,383 of CAVKNR010000045.1, read as the reverse complement.
TCCACGTCCTCGGACACATCGAACGTCGCAAGTACGCGGTCCTCGCCAAAGCGGGCCTTCTCAAAGGTAAGGTAGCGCTTGGTCTGCGCGACCTCGCGCGAGACCGGAATAAGTGATCCCGAGTTGTCGAGCGTGGCACGATAGAACGATGAGAACTCACGAAGCAGTTCGCGGGCCCGCAGCGGGTCGGTGCGCGTAAACGATGCAATGGTGTTCAGCGTGTTGAACAGGAAGTGCGGGTTAATCTGCGCCTGCAGGGCACGCACCTCGGCGCGCGCTGTGAGTTCCTTTTGCACCTCGAGCTCGTGGATGGCGAGCTGCGTGGACAAGATCTCGGCAAAGCCCGAGGCAAGCGCGTACTGGGTACGGTCGACGGCGCGCGGGGTCTTGTAGTAGAACTTGAGCGTGCCGACGGTACGATCGCCCACCTTGATGGGGGCGATAATGCCGGCGGGGACTTGGTTGTGCGAACCATCCGAGCCCACGACATCCACCATACGGTTGAATGACTGCACGATGCCATGTTCGATAACGTAGCGTGTGGCAAGCGTGTGGATGGGAGAATCTGGCAGTAGTTTTTCCTCAAACTCGCCCGCGCAGGCCAACACGTTGCCCTCGTCGGTGATGGCCACCGTCATGGCGCGCGTCTCGGGCAAAATGCGCCGGCACACCAAACGCGCCGACTCCTGCGTCAGACCGCCCTTAATGTCCTCGAGCATGGCCGAGGCCACCGAGAGCGTCTCCTCGGTGTACTGGGAGCGCACCGAATCGGGATTGAGCGTCAAAAAGATAAAGATGCACAGAAAGATGCACAGCAGCGCGCAGGCAATCACCGTGGCGATCGGCTCGATACCGGTCACCAAGGCAAAAATAAAGTACACCAGCACGCAAATGGCGCAGGCAACGGCAATGATGCGAAAGATTGATATTGAACTATCGCGCTGGGCGCGGCGGTCGATCATTCGGCCCCCTCCAGGATACTGATCAGTTGTGCGTCACGCCAAAGCCCGTCCATGATCTTGGGCCAAAAGCTCTGGAAACGCAGGTAGCTTGCAGCGTTTTGGCGCGCATAGGCCTTTGCCTCGCCGATACCATGGCGCCAAATGCGCAGGTAGCCCTCATGCTCGCGGGTAAACACGCTGCGGACCATAGCGGTCTTGCGCACGCGGTCGTCGAGCTCGCGCGAAATCCACGGGCCCGGGTAGGGCATGAGAGATGCCGCCGTAACGGGAATGAGCTCCTTTTGATGCGCGGCGAATGTCAACTTGGCCCGTTCGTAGTACCAACGGTATACATCCTGCATAAAGCGCGGTGAGCGCTTTTCGGACTCCGGAGGCAGATGGCGCACGGTCCACTCGTTATCGAACCACACGTCGTAGCCAAACATGCGCATGTTAAAGAGGTAATCCAAGTCCTCGCCGCGGGTGATAAACGGGTCAAAGGCTACACGCGTAAAGGCGCGGGCGTGCAGGGCCATCAGGCCGCCGCACACGTAGTTGGAGCGCGAGATGCGGGTGCCCGAGAGCGCCTTTTTCATCCAACGGTTGAACTCGATGCGCTTGGTCCACCAACGATGGCAGATGCCCGCCTTGTCCGTGGGAGCCAGCGGCGAGCCGTCGCGATCGTAGAAATAGCCGCTCTTGACCAAGATCGGCAAGCCCTGACGCGCCTGCTGCCCCAACGCATAGGTCGCGCGCTTCATAAAGTCGGCGTCGATGACAGTCTCATCGTCATCCAAAAAGATAACCGCGTCATGCCCCAGCACAGCGGCACAGGCTAACCCCATGTTGCGGATGGCACCGTAGCCTCGCAGGCTCACGCACTCGCCCGAACCCTTGGGCGCGATCTGAGCAACCCGGTCTGCGATGCGCGAGGCCTGGGTGTTGGTGACAACGGTGACCTTGAGCGTGGGATGCGCGTCGACAATCTCGTGCACGCGCAGCGACACATCGGCTGTGGCAGAAACGGGACAGACCACCAAAAGGATGATGCGCGGGATGTCACGTACCTGCTCAAGCGAGGCCAGGCAGCGGTCGAGTTCGGGATTGTCGGCGTTGAGTCGCGTCGAATGATCATAGGTGCCAGGGGCGTTTGCGCAAGCGTCATCGCCCGCCCAATACGTTGGAATCACGACCGTGGCGTTCATGCCTTACCCTCCCTGCAACACAAAAACGGGACGCCGCCAAACACAGGCGACGCCCCGCGACCTAGCTGATTCCATCATACCCACTTGGGCAAATCATTGCTCGCAAGTCGCAATGTTTATTGCGGATAACCCCAAAAGAGTACCGTGGACAGGCACGATAGCCGCTCGCTCCTATGCGGCATGCTCTGCCGCCCGAGTCATGCGGGACAGGCGGACCAGCAGCATAAAGCCAACGATCAGCAGCACACCAATGGAAAGGACGCCCAGCGACGGGTTGCCGGTCAGCGAGGTGACGACCGACACTAGGAAGGTGCCCATGACGCTTGCATAGCGACCGAAGATGTCAAAGAAGCCGTAGTACTCGTTGGACTTTTCCTTGGGGATAATGCGGCCAAAGTAGCTACGGCTAAGCGCCTGCACGCCGCCCTGGAACAGGCCGACCATAATGGCAAGCACCCAGAATTCAAAGGCGGTCTTTAGGAAGAACGCGGCGAACAGCACAATGCCCATGTAGGCGGCGACCGCCACCAGGATCATGTTGAGCGTGCCCACGCGTCCGGCGAGCTTGCCGTAGATGATGGCGGACGGAAAGGCCACGAACTGCGTAACGAGCAGCGCCAGCACCAGCTGCGTCGAATCGATGCCCAAGGCCGATCCGTAACTGGTGGCCATGGAAATGACCGTGTGGACGCCATCGATATAGAAGAAGAACGCGATCATGTAGACCAGCACGGTCTTGTTGTGGGCGATCTCGCGCATGGTGTGTCCGACCTCGGAGAACACACCGCCCACGATGTGGCCGATGGTGTCCTCGGGACCGCGCTCGCGACCGTACTTTTGCTTATAGGTGCGAATGAGCGGCAGGGTAAAGATGAGCCACCAGGCACCAGTGATGACAAACGACAGACGCGTTGCCAGCATGGTAGGGACGCCAAGAGCGGGGCCACCCATGATAAGCGCCAGGCAGATGACGAACGGCACGGTGGAACCGATGTAGCCCCAGGCATAGCCCGAGCTGGACACGGCGTCCATGCGCTCGTCGGTGGTAATGTCGGGCAGCATGGCGTCGTAGAACGTCATAGAAGAGTTAAGGCCGATGGTGCACAGCACGTACACGGTCAAAAATGCCATGGCGGACATTGGGATAGCCTGCGCCAAGCAAAGCACCAGGCCCGTGAGGAAGAAGCCCAAGAAGAACTTGATCTTGTTGCCGGCGTAGTCGGCAAGCGCGCCCAGAATGGGCATGAGCATGGCGATGACCAGCGAGGCGATCGTCTGCGCATTGCCCCAGGCGACCACCAGGTCGGCCGAAGAAGCGCCGGTATTGATGGCGTTAAAGTAAATGGGCACCACCGAGGTATTGAGCAGCACGAGGGCCGAATTGCCCACATCATACATAACCCAGTTACGCTCGAGCTTGGTGTATTTCATGGACAGGGACCCTTCGTATTCGCCCGATATGCAGTTAGTTCATCGTACCCCAATTGTCCAGAACCGCCGGTAAGGATTCGGCAAAGGGGCACGCACGGGCCCTATTCCTCGCGGTCGAACTCCTCATCGGCTTCGAGCACGCGACCGCTGTAGTTGACGTGACTGGTCACGGCATCCATGTCACCGGTCTCGATAAAACGTGCGACCGTGCACTCGTAATCGACCAGCGCGCGATCAAAGACCTCGGGGAAACTCTCGTTCGAGACCTCGTCGGTAAAGGGATTCTTCCATGTCAGATGGCCCAGGTTACCGGTGCGCTCGGGCAGCTCCGTCGTCACGCGATGGGCAAGGCCGTTGAGCAGCGAGTAGTCGTGCACCAAGCCCTCAACCAGCGAGATCGCGCGCGTCTTTGCGGAGCCGGCCGGCTCAATCGCGCGGTAAAGTCGCTGCATATTGGCAACGGCAGCACCGTACTCCCCCGCCGGAATGTCAATGCCGTACACGCGTCCGGCAACATAGCTCATCAGCACGCCGGCCACGCGATTGATGCGATCGGTGGTGACGATCTCGCCCGCCGGCGGGTAATCGTCGACCGTAGCGCCGGCGCGTTTAAGCTGCAGCATCAGTACATCCAGGTCGCTCTCGATCACGGCATGAACCTGACTGCTCGAATCCTCAAGCTCTGAATCGGACTCCACGATGCCAAACTGCTGCTCATAGACAAAAGGATGGGCGTTGCGGTCGAGCACGTAATGAGACAGCAGGCCCAGCGCAAAGGCGCGACCCAAACTGGCGTCGCGCGGCAGCAGATGCGACACGCCGTCGCGCAGGCATGCGAACTGGCGAGACATGCGCGACCGATGCATGACCTGCGCCAGCAGCGTGCAGTCGGAAACACGCGGTGTCAGAATGTGAAAGAAAAACGGGTCGGGGCCTTGGTTGCCCAAGATAAAGGCAATGCGCTCTTCATCGGACGTGATGACGCCCTGCGGAAGACGGTCGATGCTTTCCTCGCCAAACAGATGATGGGTGATAAGCGCGGGCATAATAATCCTTTCGATTTCATTCGATGCCACCCATTATGCCCACCGCGCGCCCATGCCAAACCTGCGATGGTAAACGACGGCATGCAGACCGTCTACGCAAGCCCCAAGTGTGCTTTAACCTCGGCAGCGCGACGGCGGGACACGGGCACCGTCGAGGTTACGCGATCGAGTCTGAGCTCCATAAGACCCGTGGAACCGATCTCGACATTGTGCACGTCTTCCAAATTGACCAGATAGCTGCGGTGGACACGGATAAAGCCCTCGGAGGCCAGGCGCCGCTCGAGCGAGGAAATCGACTCATTGATCAGGTACGTTCCCTCGGCGCAGACGGCGTTGCAAAAATCGGCACGCGCCTCAAAGTAGCAGACATCCGCCACGGGAATGAACACCTTTTTGCCCCCGCGGTCCACCGTCAGACGCAAAGGCTGGCGCGGAGCGTGGATAACACGACGGGCACCCAAGGCTGCCTCGATCTTGTCGAGTGCCTTTGACAGGCGTGCGTCCTCGACCGGCTTGACGACATAGTCGACCGCATCAAGGTTATACGCATCGGCGGCGAACTCGGCAAACGCCGTCACAAACACAACCACCGGCGGCGTCTTTAGGTTCTGCAGCGTCTCGGCAAGCTCAATTCCCGAGCGACCGGGCATGGTAATGTCTAAAAACAGCACGTCGGGCTTGTTCGACAGAATCGACTCCACGGCTTCGGTGACATTGCCCGCCTCGGCAATCTGACCCACACGCGTATCCTTTTCCAACA
>CAVKNR010000044.1:0-8656 GCA_963657575.1 Sodaliphilus sp. | reverse complement strand
GGCCTTTCGCCGCTTGCCCTTACGCTCCTGCGCGTGGTGATGAGCTTCGTTGGCGTATTCGGCTTCTCGGTGATGTTCAACAGCCCGGTAAAGATGGCCGCGGCAGCTGGGTTGATCGGCGCCGTTTCCAATACCCTGCGCCTTACGCTCGTCGATGCGCCGACGATGATTCCCTTCCTGGGCCTCAGCACGGGAATGCCTCCCGAGGCAGCAGCGTTTATCGGCGCGCTGGTATCGGGTCTGCTGGCAAGCTTGGCCGAAGTCAAGCTCACCTACCCGCGTATCGCTCTCACGGTGCCTTCGATTGTCATTATGGTGCCGGGTTTGTATCTGTATCGCTCGATGTATTACATGTGCACCTTCGACACAGTCAATATGCTCGGTTGGTTTGTGCGTGCAGTGCTCATCGTGGCGTTTTTGCCCGTTGGTCTGGGTGTGGCACGTACACTCACCGACCCTCGCTGGCGCCACACCAGCTAATTGGTGCAAAGGGGACAGGTTACTTTGCACCCCCAATGAGTTGCGGTGAAATAGGGACTGAATTGCTGCTTAAAGGGTCAAAACAGTCCGTATTCCACCGCAACTTATGGGGTCGGGGGGGGATTATTGGTGCCCTGCATCTCCATAAACTCAACGCTTACGAAGCGCGCGCCGTTCGTGTTAGGGTAGTTCCACCACATAAGTAGTCGCAGACGCACGTACCACGGGCGGGCGAGATGAAGTCCCAACAGCTCCATCTTGCCCGCCCGTTTTTGTTGCGTGGTGCCGCGGCGTAACACAGAAAGGACAATGCCCTTTATGCCTATCAACAAACGAGAGAGCCTGCTGTTCACCTTTATCATGTGCTTTTGCATGGTGCTCTGGATGAGCATCTACAACGTTGCCCTGCAGCATGGGGCCATCAACGGCGAGGTTGTTGCCGCCGCGTGGCTCGGCTTCCCCGTTGCCTACATTTTTGCCATGTGCTGCGACTGGTTTGTTGCCAGCCCCCTTGCCAAGGGTTTCGCCTTTAAATTCCTGGTCACGCCGGGCAAGAGTTCGCCGCTTGCCATGACGCTCGCCGTCAGCTCCTGCATGGTCGTTCCCATGGTCATCATCATGTCGCTGTACGGTGCCTGTGAGGGTCTGACGCACATGCTCGGCGGCATCCTTGCGAACCTGTATTCCGTGCCCGCGATCTGGATGATCAACATCCCGCATAATTTTGTGATGGCGCTGCCGTGGAACCTTTTGGTAGCCGGTCCGATTTCCCGCTTCGTCTTCCGTCGCGCCTTCCCTGTGGGGACGGTTTTCGAGGAGGAGCATGCCGAGCTCTTGGAGCAGGCTATGGCTCCTGAGTGCGAGTAGCTCGCTTAGGGATCTGCTGAGCGCGGGCGACTTGCTTGGTTGGAGCCCAAAGCGTGGATAGCTCTCTCGGCGACATCGCGGGCGTGAGCGGTGCGCATGACCGGAGGGCCCGTGCTGCTCCGTTGCCCGACGTGCTAGCGCGCAGAACAATCTGTTGGTGCATTCGGCGGCTGCTGAAGCGTTTCGGCAGCCGCTTTTTATACGGAGTTTAAATACAACAGTCTGTTGTATTACGTAGAGTGGTATATCTCTAGCGGGAAAAATGCGAGAGACGGAGCATTATGGCGTTGCTAGTAGGACTGGACGTAGGGTCGACGACGACCAAAGTTTACGCGATGCACGAGGATATGACCGAGGCGTGGTGGGGATATCGCCGCCACGGGGCGTGTCAGACAGCGAGCGTGCGCGCCATGCTCGGCGAGCTCGCCGAGCGCTTTCCCCATGAGTCACTGCGCGTTGCGGTGACCGGCTCGGGTGCGCGCGATATCGCGACCGCGCTGGGCGCCTCGTACGTTCAGGAGGTGGTCGCCAACGCGCTCGCGATCAGCAGGTTCTATCCGCAGACGCGCTGCGCCATCGAGCTGGGCGGCCAAGACGCCAAGATGATCTTCTTCCGCACCAACGATAAGGGAGACATCGAGGTTGCCGACATGCGCATGAACGGCTCGTGCGCAGGCGGTACCGGTGCATTTATCGACGAGATGGCAAAGCTCATGGGGGTCGGCACCGAATCGGGCGAGTTCGAGCAGCTCGCAAGCCGGGGAACGACCGTCCACGAGGTCTCGGGCCGCTGCGGCGTGTACGCAAAGACCGATATCCAGCCGCTGCTCAACGAGGGCATTCCTACCACCGACCTGGCGCTTTCGGCGCTTCACGCGGTCGCCCGCCAAACGATCGGCGGTCTGGCCCAGGGTATCGACATCGAGCCGCCGGTAATCTTCGAGGGCGGTACGCTCGCCTACAACCCCACACTGGTCCGCGTGTTCCGGGAGCAACTGAATCTATCGGACGATCAGGTTATCGTCCCGCGCGATCCGCAGATCATGGTCGCGCGCGGTGCCGCCCTGTCGCTGACCGACATGTTCGCATCGTCCCAACCGATCGACCTTCCCGACGCTTTTGTCCGGCTGGATAAGCTCGAGACGGTCGCGCCCGCAAGCGGGGAGGGACGTCTTGCCCAGCCCTTTTTTGCCACACCTGCCGAGCAGGCGGATTTTACGGCACGCCATGGCAAAGAGACGCCGGCAAAGGGTCCGGATGCGTATGCGCCCGGAGAGACGGTGCGTGTGGCGCTCGGTATCGATTCGGGGAGCACGACGACCAAGTTCGCCCTGGTCGATGAGGCGGGTGAGCTTGTCGATTCGTTCTACGCGTCTAATAACGGCAGACCGCTCGACGTCGCCCAACAGGGTCTTGTCAGCTTGAAGAACCGCTGGGAGACAGCGGGAGTCACGCTTGCGATCGATGCCGTGGGCACCACGGGATACGGCGAGGAGCTTTTCGCGCGCGCGTTCCACGCCGACTACCATACGGTCGAGACGGTCGCGCACGCCCGCGCCGCGTGCGCATGCGTTCCCGATGCGACCTTCGTGCTCGACATCGGCGGACAGGATATGAAGGCCATCTGGCTCAACCACGGCGTGCTGACCGATATCGTCGTCAACGAGGCGTGCTCTGCGGGCTGCGGCTCGTTCCTCGAGGGTTTTGCCAAAAACCTCGGAATAGCCGTTGAGGATATCGCGACCGAGGCATTTTCGTCCAAAGCCCCCGCCGTTCTCGGCAGCCGCTGCACGGTGTTCATGAACAGCAGCGTCGTTTCCGAGCAGCGGCGCGGTAAGGGTCCGGGCGACATCATGGCCGGTCTCTGCCGTTCGATTATCGAGAACGTGTTCACCAAGGTCATTCGCGTTTCAAATCTCAACCGCCTGGGCGACAAAGTCGTCGTCCAGGGCGGCACGTTCCGAAACGACGCGGTGCTGCGCGCATTCGAGCAGTATCTGGGCAAACCCGTCACGCGTGCGCCCCACCCGGGGCTGATGGGCGCTATCGGTATCGCCCTGCTCGCGCGCGAGGAATGCCGCAAGGGCGACGCCGGCACGTCGTTTATCGGGCTCGATGCCGTGGAGCGCTTCGAGCATCGCGAGTTCGGCGGCGTTACCTGCCGTCGGTGCAACAACCGCTGCCAGCGCGCGGTCGTGGCATTTGGCGACGGCTCGCTTTACGTCACGGGCAATCGCTGCCCGCGCGGCGGCGCCATCTCATGGGATGAGCTCGTGCGCGAGGTTCCCGCGGCGGAGGAGCTGCGTCCGCAGGGTGCTTGCGAGGCACAGGCACCCGGCACGGGGCGCGACCGGACCGCGGCTGCCCCCAATCTCTTTGTCGACCGCGAGAAGCTGCTGTTCGAGTCGTACCCCACGGTTCCCGTCAGCGGGGGGCGCGATGTCACGATCGGCATTCCCCGTGTGCTCGAGTTCTGGGACACCATGCCGTTCTGGTCGACGTTCTTCAGCACGCTCGGCTTTAAGGTGCGCGTCTCGGGACGCAGCACCAAGGCGATGTACGAGCGCGGTCTGGCGCACGTCACATCCGACACCGTGTGCTTCCCGGCCAAGCTCGTCCACGGGCACATCCGCAATCTCGTCGACGCCGGCGTCGACCGCATCTTCATGCCCATCATCACGACGGTGCCCACCGAAAACGCCGCCTCTACCAGCGAGTGGATGTGCGCCGTCGTAAAGGGATACCCCTACGTGATGCGCAATTCCGATAACCCGGAGGAGCGTTTCGGCGTTCCGTTCGATACGCCGCTGTTCCACTGGTACGACGAGGGCGACCGAAACCGCCAGCTCAAGGCGTGGTGCAAGGAGACCTTCGATATCGATGCCGACCTGGTTGCCAAGGCGACCGAGCAGGCGGACCGCGCGCAGGAGTCGTTTGAGAACCAGCTGCAGCTGCGCGGCAGGCAGGTGCTCGAGAACGTGCACGAGGACGGCGGCTACGCGGTGGTGATCGCTTCGCGCCCGTACCACAACGACCCGCTGGTCAACCACGGGCTGCCCAAGCTCTTCTCTGAGCGCGGCATCCCCGTGCTGACGCCCGATGCGGTGCCGGGGGTCTGCAACGTCGATCTTTCCAACAGCCGCATCGACATCGTGAACAACTATCATGCGCGCATGCTGTCGTGCGCGGTCATCGTCGCATCGACGCCCGAGCTCGAGCTCGTGCAGATGGGCAGCTTCGGCTGCGGCCACGATGCGTATCTCACCGACGAGATCGCGCGCATGATGGGCGAGATGGGCTCCAAGGTTCCGATGATGATCAAGCTCGATGAGAGCGACGTCGCCGGTCCCATGGGCATTCGCGTGCGTTCGTTTATCGAGTCGGTCAACCGTCGTCGCGCGGAGGAGCGTGCCGAGGGCGCCCGGGTGCACGCGGTCCATCCGCTCGACGACCCGTATAAGGTCAAGTACACCAAGCGCGACCGGCACGACAAGATCGCGCTGGTCCCCAACACCTCCCATGCGTTCTGCAGGCTCATGACCGCGGCGATGCGCAATCAGGGCGTGCGCGCCGAGGCCCTTGATATCGGGCGCGAGGATGCCATCCGCCTGGGCAAACGCTATGTGCACAACGACATCTGCTTCCCCGCGCAAATCGTGATCGGCGAGGCGCTCGCGGCACTCGAGAGCGGTAAGTACGACCCGCACGACGTCGCCGTGGTGACTGGCAAGTATATCGGCGACTGCCGCCTGACGCACTACATGCCCCTGCTGCGCCGCGCGCTCGACGACGCGGGATACGACTATGTCCCGGTGCTCACCAACGACGACGTCGATGCCCACAATGCGCATCCGGGCTTCAAGCTCGGCCTTGGCCCGAGCATCCAGATCGCCTACGGTCTTCCCATGATCGATGCCCTCGAGGCCATGCTTAGGCGCATCCGTCCCTACGAGCTCGAGAAGGGCGCGGCGGACGCTGCGTTCGACCGCGCGCTCGATGAGGTTATCGAGGGCATGGAGCGCTCCGGGCTGAGAGGCCAGGCGACGGGCTTCAAACGCGCGCTTGCGATCATGGACGCCGTTCCGTACGACCGCTCGAACCCGCATCCGACCGTTCTCATCGTGGGCGAGTACCTGCTCAATTTCCATCTCGGCGCCAACCACGAGATCGAGCGCTACCTCGAGGACAACGGGCTCGAGGTCATCGAGGCGCGCATGACCGACGTGATCCGCAAGACCTATTTCTACAAGCATGCGCAGTCGCGCGAGTTCCACGTCGACCTGTCGCTGCCCGAAAAGGCCTGGTACGCCACGGCGGACAACCTGTTCGAGCTCGCGCACGACCGTTGCGACCGCCTGGGCGCGGCGAGCCCGCTCTGCGAGCCGCCGACGCGCATGCCCGAGCTCGTGCGCGCGAGCGATAAGATCCTGCACCATACGTTCGATGCGGGCGAGGGCGTGCTGATTCCGGCGGAGATCCTCGAGCACGCCAAGCGCGGCTGCCGCAACTTCGTGATCCTGCAGCCGTTCGGGTGTCTGCCCAACCATGTCGTGGGGCGCGGGCTCATCCATGCGCTCAAGGAGCAGTATCCCACGGCGCAGTTCCTGCCGCTCGACTACGATCCCGACGTGAGCTTCGCCAACGTGGAGAACCGTCTTCAGATGCTCATCATGAACGCCAAGGCGCAGGGGTGCGGTGAGGCGCATGGCGAGACCGCGTAAGGACGCCGATGCGCCCGATGCACGCACCCGTATCATCGAGGCGTTTTGGGAGCTCATCGAGAACAACAGCATCTTCGAGCTGTCGGTTGGCGAGGTGACCCGCGCCGCCCAGTGCAATCGCGGAACGTTTTACTACTATTTTCACGATTTCGATGAACTCGTCGCCATCGCCATAGCCCAGCTGCTGCAGGATAACGAGCTCATCACCGATGCCCTCTGGCATTTTTCGAGCGAGGGCGACCTTTCGGCGTTCGACCGGCGCGACGTCCGCTGCCTGCTGCGGCGCATCGTCATCACCATGAGGGCGGGTGCCGCCGAGCAGGTCGTGCAGGGCATCCATACGATCATCATCGACCGCGTGAGAGAGATCGTCCACCCCGACGGAGAAGAGCTCAAGGCAGATTCGAGCTTTGCGGTGGGCTTTCTGGTCTCGGGCATCATGGGCTTTGTGATGGCGGTCGGCTTTGCCCGGGAGGGCGGCGAGGAGATAGACCTCGAGCAGCCGGGGGACAGCGCGTGCGCGTACCTGAGGGCGGTCGCCATGCAGACGGTGGAAACGGTCGCGCAAGTCGAGGGCGTCGATACATCCGAGCTGCTCGAACGCGTCTCCAAGGAGGCCGATGCCTATCGCGCATCGCGTGCGACGAGTCCCGACGTGGTGAAAGACGCCTAGGGTTTCTCTTGCGGGGCGCCTGTCGCGCATCGCGCGGTGAGTCCCGCGATGCGGTCATAACCTGCATTCATGTGAGCCGGGTTTATAGATATTCCTCCAGCTGTTAACATATACTCCATATGGGTAAAGAGACCAAAGCGCTGCCGCGGGGCGGCGCTTTGCGTTTGAAAAAACTAGCTCGTCTAAGAGGAACTAGCATGTTAGACCGTTTTACCGATCGTGCGCGTAAGGTCATGTCCATGGCCAAGCAAGAAGCGCTCGATCTTCATTCAAATAAGGTGGGCACCGAGCACCTGCTGCTCGCGCTTGCCAAGGAGGACGAGGGCATTGCCGCCGAGGCGCTGCGTTCGCTCGACATCTCCTATGATGACATCATGGATACTCTCAAAGAGGTCCAGACCACGGTTCCCGAGCCCAGTGAGGAGACCGAGGCGGCCAAGCTCGCCTTTACGCCGCTCGTCATTAGCGTGATGGAGCGTTCATTCCGCGTGGCGCGCGAGAACAACCAGACCTACGTGTCGACCGAGCACTTGCTGATCGGTATCGTCGAAGAGGGCAACGGCATGGCCATGGACATCCTCATGCGCCTGGGTGTGTCGTCCGCCTCCATCAAAAAGGCTATCGAGAAACTCACCGCCAAGGACCAGGACAAGAAGCGTCCGCTCGCCGGCGCCGGTGCTGGTCGTCCCGGTGCGGGCCTGCCGTTCTTTAGCGGCTCGGATACCTCTCAGCAAAAGGGGGGTGGCACCGATACGCTTAAGCAGTTCGCGACCAACCTCACGCAGAAGGCGCGCGACGGCGAGCTCGACCCTGTAATTGGTCGCGAAAAGGAAGTCCAGCGTATGATGGAAATTCTTTCGCGCCGCACCAAGAACAACCCGCTCATTCTGGGCGACCCCGGCGTGGGCAAGACGGCCATCGTCGAGGGCCTGGCTCAGCAGATTGCAGCCGGCAACGTGCCCGAGAACCTCATGAACCAGAATATCTGGACGCTCGACCTGCCGGGCCTCGTGGCGGGCGCCAAGTATCGCGGCGAGTTTGAGGAGCGCCTCAAGAACGTGATTCAGGAGGCCACCGAAGCCGACGACGTCATCCTGTTTATCGACGAGATGCACACCATCATCGGTGCCGGTTCTGCCGAGGGCTCCATCGACGCGAGCTCCATGCTCAAACCCGTGCTCGCGCGCGGTGCCTTTCAGATTATCGGTGCCACCACGGCCGAGGAATTCCGCAAGTACCTCACCAAGGACCCGGCCTTCGAGCGTCGCTTCCAGACCATCGATGTCGAGGAGCCGAGCGTCGAGGACACGGTCAAGATCCTGACCGCACTCAAGCCGCGCTACGAGGAGCATCACCATGTGCGCTATACGCAGGGTGCTATCGAGGCCGCCGCGAACCTTTCCAACCGCTACATCCAGGATCGCTTCCTGCCCGATAAGGCCATCGACCTCATCGACGAGGCCGGTGCCCGCGCTCGCATCGCCGCGAATCGCGCGCCCGAGCCGGTGCGCGAGGCCGAGCATCGCATAGAGGAGCTCAAGGCCGCCGCGCAGGAGGCCACCGAGGGCGACGACATGAACAAGGCCGCCGAGATTACCGAGCAGCAGAAGGCCGCCGAGATTGAGCTCGCCGAGGCCAAGGCTGCCTGGACCGCTGAGCTCGACGCCAGCCCGCTCACCATCGATGTGAGTCAGATTGCCGACATCGTGTCCGTGACCTCTGGCGTGCCGGTTTCCTCGCTCACCGAGAGCGAGAGCCGGCGCCTGCTGCAGACCGAAAGCGTGCTCAAGACGCGCATCATCGGCCAGGATGAGGCGGTCGAGGCCGTCGCCAAGGCCGTGCGCCGCAGCCGCTCGCCGCTCAAGGACCCGCGTCGTCCCGGCGGCAGCTTTATCTTCCTGGGTCCCACCGGCAC
>CAVKNR010000043.1:0-8797 GCA_963657575.1 Sodaliphilus sp. | reverse complement strand
CCTACAATCTGCACCTCGCCGTTGGACACCTTGATGGTTTTCCCCAGCGCATCCTGTTCGTTGCCGTAAAGCTGATCGGCGCCGTTGCGGCTGATGAGCGCCACGCGCGAGCCTGACTGGGACTCGGCCTGGGAATAGGTGCGCCCCGCAACGAGCTTGCTGGCCCCCACGGCGTCTAGCATGTCGCTATCGACACCTTGTGCCATGACGGTATAGCTTTTATCGCCGGTCTTGTACTCGGTATACGCGCTGTCGACAATGCCGATCTGCTCTATCTGCGGCACCAGTTTTTGAAGCTTCTCGATGTCCGACTCGGTGAGTTCTTGCGACGAATAGATTTGCACCATGCGTGCCGCATTGAGACCCAGACTGTTGACCAGGCTGTTTTGGATGCCGCCGATGAGCGAAGTCATGGCGATTACCGAGGCGATGCCGATGACAATGCCCAGGATGGTGAGCAGGCTGCGCCCCTTGTTGGCTTCGAGCGAGTGAAGGGCTTCCTGGATGAGATCGCGGGCGCTCATGCCACCACTCCTTTCGGCGGGTTGGCGGGGGCGGAAATCATGGGCAGGCTATCTACGGCGCTGCGTAGGGTCCGCGGTGCATGTGGAATATACGCGCCGTCGTGAATGCGACCGTCGCGGATGGTCACGGCACGGTCGGCCTCGGCGGCGATGCCGGGGTCGTGTGTGATAAGCACGATGGTTTTGCCGCGCTTCTGGAGCTTATGGAAGGTCTCCATCACAAGCGCTCCGGTGGCGGAGTCAAGGTTTCCCGTTGGCTCATCGGCCAGGATGATGGGCGGGTCATTGACGAGGGCGCGCGCGATGGCGACACGCTGCATCTGGCCGCCCGAGAGCTCGGATATGCGGTGGTCCCAGTGGTCGACGGGCAGCGTGACGGCCTGCAGCGCGTGCACGGCGCGCATTTCGCGCTGGCTACGGGGCACATTGGTGTAGGCCAGCGGCAGCATGACGTTTTCGATAACCGACAGGCGCGGCAGCAGGTTGAAGCTCTGAAAGACAAAGCCAATGCTCAGGGCGCGAACTTCGGTGAGCTCGTCATCATCGAGCTCGGCCACGTTGAGCCCTTGCAGGTAGTAGTCGCCCGCCGTCGGCTTATCCAGACAGCCTAGGATGTTCATGAGCGTCGACTTGCCCGAGCCCGAGGGGCCGGTGATAGCGACGAATTCGCCGGGATTTACCGCCAGGCTCACGCTGTGCAGGATGTGGGCGCACCCCGCCTCGCTCTCAAAGATGCGGTGCACGTTGCGGATGTCGATAACGGGACGCATTACATGCCCTCGTCGGCAGACATACTGCCCGAATCCGCACCGTAGCCGCCGTCAGCCGTTGCGTCCGCTCCGGTGTCCATGACGAGGGTGTCGCCATCGCGCAGCTTGGTAACCGGAACGTTGGGGTTGATCTCGTTGCCCTGGTCGTCGCGCTTAACCTGTGTCTTGCCGACTACGGCTTCGTTGTCGTTTTGCGTCACGACGGTCACCTTCACGCGATGGGTTTGCTTGCCCTCGTCATCGGTTGCGACGTTGACGTAATAGTGTTCGCCGTCTTCGGTCATGAGCGCCATCGTCGGCACCATCACCACGTCGTCGAGCTGCTCGGTCACCACCGAGACCTCGGCCGTCATGCCCGGCTTCAGGCGCGCGTCGGGCGCCTCGATGAGAATGTCGACGTTAAAGGTCACGCTGCCGCCGCCACCGTTGGCGGCGTCGGAGTTTGCCACCGACGCGATAGCCGTGACGGTGCCCTGACTCACGATATCGGGAAACGCGGGATACGTGACGTTGGCGCTCTGCCCAACGGCGATCTTGGCGATGTCCTTTTCGCCCACCTGCACGGTCACCTTCATCTTAGATAGGTCGGCGATCTGCATGCACTGCTTGCCGCCGCTCGTATCGCTTTCGCCCATGATCATGCCGCCTGTAACCGTGGCGCCCACTTTGGCATTGAGCTCCACGACGCTACCCGAGCTCGGGGCCGTGACCGTGCGACTGGAGGCCTTGGCGTTCGCCTGGTCGAGGTTTGCCTGGGCTGATGCGAGGCTGCGCTGCGCGGCCGATACGGCGTTCGTGTCCACTGATGCGGCGGAGACGCCAGCCGCTGCGGAAGCTCCCTCGACGTCCGTCGTTGGGGTGGCCTGCGCAGCAGCTGCGGCTTTCTGCGCGTTGGCGAGGTCTTCTTGAGCGGCAGCAACTGCACGCTGCGCCTCGGCAACGTTGCGATCGAGCTCGTCGTTTTTAATGGTCATAAGCACGTCGCCCTCGTTGACGGATTGGCCTGCCTGCACGTTGATAGAATCGACCGTGCCGTCGACAGAAGGGGAGACCACTGAGGACGAAATGGGTTTGAGCTGGCCTTTCGCCTCGACCGTTGTGGTAAACGTGCCCTCGGTCACCATGTCGGTCACAGGACCGCTAGCGCCCTGTGGCTGCACATTGATAACAAGGGTTGCAACAATGGCAATGAGCGCGACGGCACCCACGACGCCGGCGGCAATACCGCGACGAATCAGCTTTTTGCGTCGGCGTTCGGCACGCTTTGCCTTGAGCTTGGCATATGCCTCTTCATCGGAAATCTCGGCCGTATCGTTCGCGCGTCCGCTCTGCTTGTCGGCATGTACGTTTGTAATCAGAGGAAACGTTTCGGTGGCACCTTCGGGCGTGCGCTCGGTATCATCTGGGCCCGGGGTGATCGTGGGGACATTCGGCATAGCGTCTCCTTTATAGAAAGAACCTCGATAATTATATGCGCCCACCGGTTGGGGCGGGCGCATAGGACGGTTTCTTTCGGAACTGTTAGATTGGTCGCAGCGGTTCCACGTTGTAGGAATGCGCGCGTTGCACTACGAGTGGACAACCACGCACAGGCCGACTTTGATGCAATCGTGCAGTGCCTTGGCGTCGGCCAGGCGCAGGTTGATGCAACCGTGGCTGCCGCACCACTTGTACGACTCGGCGTTATCGAAGCTCTTGTCGTTTTGCCAGGTGGCGTCGTGGAAGCCGATCATGTTGCCCTCAAACGGCATCCAGTAGCTCACTGGGCTCTCATATTTGGGTTTACCGGTCTCGGGGTCCTTGGCTCCGATCAGGGTGCTGCCGCCGTCGTTGCTGTTGATTTGCCACACACCCTCGGGGGTGGCGTCTTCGCCCGGTTTGCCGGAAATAAAGTTGGCCTCCCACACGATATTGCCGCTCTCGTTATAGTAGCGCGCGTGCTGCTCGGACAGGTCGACGTCGATATACGCCTTCCAGTCGGGCTCTCCCTTTGCGATAAAGGTGTCGGCCTTCTGGGAGTACTTGATCTCGATCTCGCCGGTCTGCTTGTTGTTAATGGCGTCCTCGACCTGCTTGGCGAGCGAGCTGCTGTCGATGGACCAACCAAAGTCGCCGCCTTCGACGGCGCACTGCTTGCCATCGGCGCGCGTCCACCAACGAGTGGAGCCCACGGTATTAAAGCCGTTGGCGAGTTCGGCTGCCCAGCTGCTGATCTGCGACGTATCGAGCGTGGGGTTGGCCGGATCGGCAAAGCTGATCCACTGCAACACGGAGCTGCCGTCGACCTTTCCGGCATCCTCGCCGTTGAGCTTGAGGGTCACGTTGACGCCCAGGAATTTGTTGGCGGCATCGCATGCGGCCTGAATCTGATCATCGGTCAGCGTTCCATTGAGCGGTTCATAGGCATCGTTGCCGAGCTTGGAAAGATCTACGGTCTCGGCCAGCGAGGAAAGCTCGAGCTCGGCATACTTAATGACATGCTCGCGGTTGATTTTTTCGTTGGAGCGCGCCTTCTCGACGGTAAACTTGCCGGCCTGCTCGTCATAGGAGCTATTGGCCTCGAACGTGCCCGAACGGCCCTCGTTAAACTCGTCGATAGCGGCGCCCAGGTCCTCCTCAAACTTCTTTTGGTCAAAGGTGTCGGAGAGCATGGACAGGTCGACGTCTTGATCAAGATCGACTTCGTTGGAGGTAGCAGTTGTTTTGGTCTTGCCGCTTAAGGATTCCACAAGGCGGACCGGCCAAATAAAGGCTTCGTTGTGGTTGATGATTTCTTTTGCAGCAGCTTCACCGTCGACGATGGGTTCATCGGACTCGGGCTGATAAGTCCAGCTAAAGTCATCTCCTGTCACGGTGAGCTTATAGTGCTTCCATGCCGAGTTGACCTTGGTGGCGGCAGACGAAGCGTTGGAGAACGAGACGTCGACGCCGGCGATTGTGGTGTTGGGGTAGGCTACCTGCGAAAACGCTACGACGCCTACGATATAGACAATGACGATTAGACCCAGGACGACAAAGAGTGTCGTCTTTTTGCCCGACTTATTGTTCTTGGCGGATTTGCGCGCGGGGCCGCGATCGCCTCGAGCGTGCGTGGGGGGCTGCTTGGGCGCATTGCCGTTTGCCTGGCGCTGCTGACGTTGCTGACGCTGCTGTCGCTGTTGGTTCGGGCGTTGGGAAGCGTTTGCCGCACCACGCTGCTGACCGTGGCTCGGCGCGATAGGACGCGGCGACTGAACGCCGCCGGTGTGCCTGCTCGGCTGCTGCGGATCGGGAATCAGTTGAGTTCGATCGTTTTGCGACATCGTATGCATATCCTTCGATTTTCGCCTTGCGGTTCATCGTGTTTTTACTGGGCTTGCATTATAGCGATTGCCCTGCTGTTTGTGGTACGGAAACGGTGGCATTCAAAAGAGGTGGGACATTTGTCCCACCTTTGAGTCGTTCTTTGCCGCTATCCGCACACACCGCATTTTGCACAGGCCGAAAGTGCGGCCGGAGCCTGCGCGATGCCGCCCTTTGCCGTCTCGCGCAGCGTGGCCGGCAACGCGTGGCCCACCGAGAGCATGACATGTGCCATCTGGTCAAACGGCACCAAGCTCTTAATGCCTGCGAGGGCGAGTTGTGCCGAGCTAAAGGCCGCTGCTACGCCGATGGCGTTGCGGTTTTGGCAGGGCACCTCCACGAGGCCACCTACGGGGTCACAAACGAGACCCAGCAGGTTACTCAGCGCGATGGAACTGGCGTCGAGCGCCTGCTCGGGCGTGCCGCTGAGCATCTGCACCAGCGCGGCGGCTGCCATGGCGGCGGCGCTTCCCACCTCGGCCTGGCATCCGCCCTCGGCGCCGGCGACGCAGGCGCTCGTGGTGAGGTTGAGGCCGATTGCGGCTGCGCAGTAGAGCGCGTCCATGACCTGCTCGTCGTCGAGCTGCAGGCGATCGGCGAGCGCCAGCACGCAGCCGGGCACAACACCCGCGGAGCCTGCCGTGGGGGCGGCGACAATCACGCCCATGGTAGCGGAGCGCTCGAGCACGGCCATGGCGCGGGCAACGGCGTCGGTCTGGACGGCGCCCATCAGGCTTGCACTCAAATCGTTGCAGCGGGTTGCTTCGACGAGCTTGGCCTCGCCGCCGATTAGCCCACCGAGCGAGCGCTGCGGATTGGCGAGGGGGGCCGTGGTCTCCTCGCGCATGACGTCGAGCACGCGGCGCATGGCGGCGACGGCGTGGGCCTCGCCGGTCAGACGCGCCTCACGAACGGCCATGACGGCGCCGATGCTGAGCCCCATTTCCTCGCACGCATCGAGCAGCTGCTCGCCGTCGTCGAAGATTTCCTTGGCCGAGACGCCGGGAGAGAGCGACGAGGCAGAACCGGGGAGCTCGATAAAGGTCGCGTAATCGACATTGTCGAGTTTGCGCAGCATGGGGACGACGGTGTCGTCGGGCGCGCCGTCGGTCTCAAAGACGGAGTAGGCCTGGCCGCCCACTTCGGTGCGGTAGGTGCGGCAGAAGGCGATGTTTACGTGGGCGTAGGCGAGCAGGTTCGTGAGCGCGGCGAGCACGCCGGGGACGTCCTTGTGCGCCACGAAGAGCGTGGAATACATGCCCGAGATGTCGACGCCGACGCCGTTAATGCGGCTGATGCGCATCTTGCCGCCGCCCAGGCTCTCGCCGCGGACCTGTGCCGTGGCGCCCGTGTCGTCGACCATTTCGATGTCGACGGTGTTGGGGTGGATGGAGGCGTCGTCGCCCTTGATGTCAAAGTGATATTCGAGGCCCTGCTCGCGCGCGAGGTCGAAGGCCTGCTTGATGTTCTCGTCATCGGTGTCGAGGCCCAGTATGCCCGCGACGAGCGCACGGTCTGTGCCGTGGCCGCGGTAGGTGTGGGCGAAGGAGTTCCACAGGCCAAAGGTGACTTTGGTGATGCGGCCTTCCAGCAGGCTGGCGGCAACTTGGGCGCAGCGCAGGGCGCCGGCGGTGTGCGATGAGCTGGGGCCGACCATGACGGGGCCCAAGATCTCGAATGCCGAGGTCGTTGCTAGTGTTTGCGGCTTGCCTGCCATGGGTGCTCCTTATCTATCCCGTCGTCCCGAGGGGTGGGGCATACTCTGTCCCGCCGTTCCGAGGGCTTTAGTATTTGGTCGCCTGCTCGGACAGTCCTGCTCGCACGGAGGCCACATTAAGTGGCCTCCGGCTCGTGCGGAACTCGCGATCGACCAAATACTAAAGCCCTCGGAACTTAGGATACATGGTTGGAGTCGCTCTGCTGCGAAATTTATGGGCCTATGACCTATTCCATGTCCCAGGTCGGATCATCTTCACCACCTTTAAATAAAAAAGAAGTACCAGTTGGAGCCGGTACTTCTTTTGGTGCGTTGTTTCTTGGCTGCAGCTTTTGCCGTTGGCTTACAGGCCGCAGGCTGCTTTGAGTTCTTCGACTCGGTCGGTTTTTTCCCAGGTGAAGTCGGCGTCTTCTCGGCCGAAGTGACCGTAGGCTGCAGTCTTTTCGTAGATGGGGCGGCGTAGGTCCAGGTCGCGGATGATTGCGCCCGGGCGCAGGTCGAAGGTCTTCTCTACGGCCTCGACGATCTTGTCCTCGGCAACATGTGCGGTACCGAAAGTGTCGACCATGATTGAGAGGGGCTTGGAAACGCCGATGGCGTAGGCAAGCTCGACTTCGCAGCGGTCGGCTAGGCCGGCGGCGACCACGTTCTTGGCGACCCAGCGCGCGGCATACGCGGCGGATCGGTCGACCTTGGTGCAGTCCTTGCCGCTAAAGGCGCCGCCGCCGTGACGACCGTAGCCGCCGTAGGTGTCGACGATGATCTTGCGGCCGGTGAGGCCCGTGTCGCCCATGGGGCCGCCCACGACAAAGCGACCGGTGGGGTTCACGTAGATGTCCGCGTTGTCCCACGGCATGTTCTCGGCGGCCATGACCGGGGTGATGACGTGCTCGATGAGGTCGGCCTTGATCTTGCCCATGTCCTCGATCTCGGCGGCGTGCTGCGTGGAGATGACGATGGTCGTGACCTCGACGGGCTTGCCGTCCTCGTAGCGCACGGTGACCTGGGTCTTGCCGTCGGGACGCAGGTAGGGCAGGGTGCCGTCGTGCCGCACGGCAGCCAGGCGCTCGGCCAGGCGGCTTGCCAGGTAGTGCGGCATGGGCATGAGGGTCTTGGTCTCGTTGGAGGCATAACCAAACATCATGCCCTGGTCGCCGGCACCGATCAGGTCGATCGGGTCGGTGGTAGCGCCGGTCTGGGTCTCGAAGGACTCGTCGACGCCCTGGGCGATATCGGGCGACTGCTCGTGGATGAGGCTCATAACGCCGCAGGTGTCGCAGTCAAAACCGAATTTGGCACGGTTGTAGCCAATGCGGCGGATAACGCCGCGGGCGATTTCCTGTACGTCGACGTAGGCCTGGGTGCGAATCTCGCCGGCGACGATGACGGTGCCGGTGGTCACGAGGGTCTCGCAGGCGCAGCGGACGTTTTCCACGTTGGCGGGCACGCCGTTGGGGGCGATGTAGCCCTGCTCCTGCAGCTCTATTTCTTTGGCGAGGATTGCGTCGAGGACGGCGTCGCTGATCTGGTCAGCGATCTTATCGGGATGACCTTCGGTCACCGACTCCGACGTAAAAACAAAGGACCCGTGTTGGGGCGGGATGGAACGAAGTTCTTCTGACATGATTGTCCTTTCAAAAACGTGTCCCGGCGACCGTTACCATTCCGCCAGGCTCTCTATGCAAGGGCACATCATAGCGCGTAAATCAAACATTCACACCCTTTCCGCACCTACTCATTGGGGACAGACTTAAATGACCATCCGTGTACTCATTGGGGACAGACTTAAATGACCATCCGTGTACTCATTGGGGACAGGCTTAAACGACCAGCCTTACCTAAGTGCCGACAGGTTGCCTAAAGAATGGTCATTTAAGTCTGTCCCCAATGAGTAGGTCGGTGCCCTTTGTGCGGAGGTTGCTTTGATGCTTTATACTGGTGCGGTTAGACATCCATCCTGCAATCGAGGAGATTTCCATGGCATCAGACGTTCGCGTCCGCTTTGCACCCTCACCGACGGGCAAGCTGCACATTGGCGGCGCCCGCACCGCTATCTATAACTGGGCTTTCGCCCGTGCTAACGGCGGCACGTTCATCCTGCGCATCGACGACACCGACCCCACCCGCTCTACCGACGAGAACACGCAGATCATCCTGCGCGCCATGCGTTGGCTGGGCCTGGACTGGGACGAGGGTCCCGAGGTTGGCGGCGACTTTGGCCCCTACGCCCAGACCGAGCGCCTGGACCTGTACAAGCAGGCCGCCCAGAAGCTTTGGGACGAGGGCAAGGCCTATCCCTGCTTCTGCACCAAGGAGCAGCTCGACGCCGACCGCAAGGCCGCGCAGGAGCGCAAGGACCCCTTCCAGGGCTATCAGCGCCGTTGCCGCGATCTTGATCCCGAGGAGGCCCGCCGCCGCATCGAGGCCGGCGAGTCCTACGTCCT
>CAVKNR010000042.1:0-8858 GCA_963657575.1 Sodaliphilus sp. | reverse complement strand
GATCCGCAAGATGTCCGCACGTATTTGGAAGAGACGACCAACACCGTCTACCAGTGCATGAAAGAACAAGGTGGCCATATCTCACTCATGGTCATCCGCGAGATTGTCGAAAACTTTATCCACGCACACTTTGCAGAGCCCATCATCTCGATTCTGGACGGCGGAGACACCATCCGCTTTGCTGACCAAGGACCCGGCATCGACGACAAGGAACGCGCTTTCGACTTTGGCGTTACCAGTGCAAACAGCAAGATGAAGCGCTATATCCGTGGAACCGGAGCAGGGTTTCCCATGGTGCAGGAGTATTTGGAAAACGCCGGCGGTGCCGTATCCATCGAGGACAACATGGGTAGCGGTACCGTGGTTACGGTAAGCCTGGACCCTAAACGCGTGCAGGAAATCGAGCGCGCCGGTGGACGCGGTGCTGCCGTGCGGCCCGAGACGGAGCAGCCCACATATCCCCTGCCGGGAGCTTTTGCGCAGCAGCCCATGGCAACGCAGCAGATGCAGCCCCCCGTGAGGCAGATGCAGCAGCCCGGAATGCTTCCCACACAAGAGCCCCAGGCGACATCGATGTCGATGCCGCCAAACATGCCAGAGGCCGTGCCGCTGGCGGATCAGAATGCAGCAGCAATGCAGCAGGCGACGGGCGCACCGGGTGGCCAGCAAATGGGCTATCAGCCGTACCAACAGGGATATCCATATCAGCAGATGCCGCCGCTGGGGTACGGCCAGCAGTTCCCGCAGCAGTACCAGCAGGGATATCAGCAGCCGTACCAGCAGATGCCGCAGCAGCAGTACAACCCCTGGGCCCAGCAGATGCCTCCGCAGCCTTACCAACAGTGGCCTCAAAGTTTTCAACAGCAAATGCCGCCGATGCAGAGTTCTCAACAACCAGCAGCTCAAATGATGTATCCTAATGCAGCAAATCAGTATGCGCAGCCACAACCGGACGTGTTCGTAAGCGATCGCGGCAACGCCGCGCTGGGCTATCTAGCGCAAAATCAAGCGTGCGGTGCAACCGATCTGGCGAGGGCGTTTGGAAACTCGGCCCCCACTTGGTCACGCACGCTCAATGACTTGGCGCAGGCCGGCTTGGTCATCAAGCATGGCCAGAAATACCATCTGACCGAACTCGGCGCCGCTCGCGTGCGAGCTCAAAGCTAAAGAACGGGAGAGACAGTGGACGAGGAAGCAAGCATCATCCTGGGGGATGCCATCGCCTTTTGCCAGCGCGACGGCCAAGATGCACGCCTCATCAACATGCTGGGGCAATCGCGGGCCATAAGCCTGACCGAAGATACGCTCACGATCGAGGCCCCCTCGCGCTTTGCCATCGCGCAGCTCAAAAAGCATCAGCCGACCATTGAGGCCTATCTGGAAGAAATCGCCTTTGCACCGATCGCGCTCGACATCGTGGCACCGCAAGGTGCCGCGGCGGAATCCGCTGCCGCGACGGCGCCCGCCACGGCTCCCGCTGCTTCCCCGGCGGTGCCGGCCTCCGCAGGCGACGTGTCGACAATCGAGCACCAGCACAGCGATGTTTCCCGTGAAACCATGGCACCGTTGCCGACCGCGGCGGCGACGTCAACGAACGCACCCGTCACGCACATGCCCATCGCTCACGACGCAGCGGCGGGCGCGGATTCGGGCATTGCAATCAAGAACACGCTCTCGGCCGATGATTTTCGTCGCATGATGAACCAGATGAAGGGCGGAGCGCCGACCAAATCCACGCAAGCTGCGACCCCCGCTTCACCCGTGCCAGCACCGACCGTGCCGGCCGAGCAGAATACGGATGGAGCCCCGCTCGCCGCGAACTCAAAATTTACCTTTGAGAACTTTGTCTACGGACCCGAGAACAGCCATGCCTATCGCTCGGCACTCAAGTTTGCCGCCCTCGCGGACGAGCGCGGCACGTGCACTTCGCTGTTCATCTACGGCAAATCGGGCCTGGGCAAGACGCACCTGCTGCTTGCCATCAAAAACGAGCTCGCCGAGAAGTCGCCTGAGATCAAGGTCAAGTATGCAAACTCCCAGGCGTATCTGGACGACCTGATGACCGAGTTCGACCGTCAAAAGAAGAGCAACGCCCCCATCATGCAGGCGTACCACGGCGTGGACGTGCTCATCATCGATGACATCCAAAACATCATCGGCAAGCGCGCGAGCGTGGACTACTTTTTCCAGCTCATGGACGAGTTCATCCGCAACAACAAGAAGGTCGTCATCGCGGCAGACCGCGCCCCCAAGGACCTGAGCATGGACGAGCGTCTGACCAGCCGCTTCAACGCCGGCATGCTCTGCCTGGTCGCAGAGCCCAGCTACGAGATGAAATACAAGATCTTGCAGCGCTATTACGAGAACACCATCGCCGCCGCTCCCGAGGCAGGCGACGACTCGCTGCTGGCGGCCTATGGGGGCGACGGCGGGCACCTGACCGATGAGCACTTTAAACACATGGCCGAGGTCTCGGGCACCAACATCCGCGAACTCGAGAGCTTTTGCGAGCGCTGCGCCGGCGAGGCGGGCGACCGCGAGCGCGAGGGCGGGGAACTCACCTTTGACGATATCGACGCCATCGCCAGCCAGTACTTCGACACATCGGCCAAAAAGATCAACGTCCAGACGGTTCAGTCCGTCATCGAAGAGCAGTACGGCGTGACGCACGAGGAGCTCATCGGCCCGCGTCGCAACGCCAATATCGCCAAAGCACGCCACATTGCCATCTATCTGGCCATCGAAATGTGCGAGATGACGACCACGGCGGTGGGCGCCGAATTTGGCAACCGCAACCACTCGACCGTCAGCACGAGTTACAAAAAAGTCCAGAAGATGATCCAGGAAGACCGCACCGTCACCGAAGACCTTAAGTCGCTGCGCGATAAAATTACACTGCGCTCGTAGGGAAATAGAGACACCTGTTGAAAACTTGTCGAAACCACGGGCATAAGGTGTCTAAAACCCAACCCGCGGTGATGAAAAGTTTTGCGCAGGTTTTGAACGTGGAAAACCACCCCTGTTGCACACAGACTGCTGTCGATTCTCTTTCTGGGTCTGACCTGCGTCTTTGGGAGTAATCAACAGTTTCGTCAGTGCTATTACTATTATTAAGATATTTATATCTATAGAAAGGTATTAAAAGATGAAGTTCACCGTCAGCCAGAGCTCGCTTACACAAGCCATCGGCGTCGTTATGAAGGGTGTCGCTTCGGCATCCACCCTTCCCATCCTGTCGGGCGTGCTCGTCAAGGCGCAAGACGGCATCTTGGAATTCCAGACCTCTAACTACACCATCTCGATCCGTCATCGCATCGCGGCGCATGTCGAAGAAGAGGGCGAGATGGTTATTCCCTGTAAGATGCTCTCCAATATCACCAAGACCCTCCCCGATGCCCCGGTCACCTTTGAGCTGTCCGAGCGCCAGGTGCTGATTGGTTGCGAGAAGAGCTCGTTCCGCCTGAACACGCTCGATGCCAATGACTTCCCCGAGTTTCCGGCCTATGCCATCGAGAGCGCCGTGGAACTGCCGACCGATATCTTGTCCGAAATGGTGGGCCGCGTGTGGCGCGTCACCTCGACCGACAAGGCCCGCCCCATCCTGGGTGGCGTGCACATGAAGGTCGAGAACAACACCGTGCGCCTGGTGGCGACCGATTCCTTCCGTTTGGCCGTGTGCGATACGCAGGTCGAGACCTCGACCCTCGAGGGTTCCTTTGAGCTCAACGTTCCGGCCGATGCCTTTAACGACGCGCTGAACATCATGGCCAGCCAGGCGACCATCATGATCGGGGCTACCGACACCCAGGTCGTCTTTGAGGCCGGCAACACCACCTACGTGTCGCGCCGCATCGAGGGCGTGTACCCCAACTACAAGCAGCTCATCCCCGATTCGTGCGTGACGAGCGTCAAGATCGACGTCGCCGCCTTTAACGCCGCCCTCAAGCGCGTGGCCGTTATCGCGAGCGCCAACCCCGCCGTCAAGTTCGAGATCGATGTCGAGAACGGGCAGATGGGCCTGTCCTCCATTTCCAATGACCAGGACCTTGCGCAGGAGACGATCGATGTCGAGGCCGAGGGCGAGTCGGGCACCATCGCCTTCAACTACCACTACATCTTCGGCTGCCTCAATGCCCTATCCAAGGAGAAGGAGATCACGCTGGAGCTCAAGAGTTACTCGCAGGCGGGCATCTTCAAGTCCTACGACAAGATCAACTACCTGTACCTGGTTATGCCGGTCCGCATCTAGCGTTGCGCCATGACCATGTTCGCCCGCGATCTTTCCGTCGCGCACTACCGCAGCTTCGATAGCTATCGCCTTGCCCTGGACGAGGGCGTGACGATACTTGCGGGACCCAACGCGGCGGGAAAGACCAATCTCATAGAGGCGCTGCAGCTGCTGACGAGCGGCGCCTCGTTTAGGCATCCGACCGCAGCCGAGCTCGTCCATGACGGCGTGGGCTCGTGCAAGGTCGAGCTGAGGCTCGAGGGCGACGGCCGCGTGCTCGATATGGGATTGAGCGCGGAGGACGGTAAGCGCTCGTTTAGCCGCAACGGCAAGAGATGCTCTGCCGCCGGTGTGCGCGGGGTTCTGCCGAGCGTGCTGTTTTGCCCCGACCATCTGGACATGGTTAAGCGGGGCGCCAGCGTGCGCCGCGCCGCCCTCGATGACTTTGGCATGCAACTGAGCGCACGCTATGCCGATCTTGCGAGCACCTATGGGCGCTGCGTGACCCAGCGTAACGCCTTGCTCAAGGAGGCCTGGTGCTGCCGCGAGATGCTCGGCGCGTGGAACGATTCGATTGCCCGCGCGGGCTCGGCCCTGCTCGTGCATCGGTTGGCCCTGCTCGACCGGCTGGCGGGCCATGTGCACACTGCCTACGGGCAAGTGGCGTCCGGTGAGGCCGCCAACGTGACCTATACGTCCACACTGGGGGATTTGCCCCAGGTCGAGGATCGCGAAGAGCTGAAGGGCTGGGCGTACGAGCGCATGCTGGCTGCCCTTGATGAGCACGCCGACGAGGAAATTCGCCGCGGCGTGACGTTGGTGGGACCGCATCGCGATGAGATTGAGTTTACCGTGGCGGGTCGCTCCGCCCGTTCGTTTGCCAGCCAAGGACAGCAGCGAACGTTGGTGCTGGCCTGGAAGGTGGCGGAGGTGGCCGTGGCTCGCGATGTCCTTGGCACCGCTCCGCTGCTGCTTTTGGATGACGTGATGAGCGAGCTCGACGGCGAGCGCCGCGGTGCTTTTCTGCGGTTGATCGGCGATGATATCCAGACGGTCATAACCACGACCAACCTGGGGTACTTTACCGATGACCTGCTTGATCGAGCCAAGGTGGTGAGCATGGGTGAGACGTGCTAATTACGAGCGCGAGAGCGAAACGGTCGCCTTCAGTGGGTTTTTGAACGCAGAGCGCCAGCGCATCCTGGCGTCGGTGACGCCTGAGCGCCGTGCGCAGATGGAGGCTGCCGAGGAGTCGCGCGCGGTCTATCGCGCGTGGAACGCGGTGTGCTCGGGCACGCGCGAGGGGCGGCATGTGACGGGTCTGCGCTACCTGCCCGAGTCCAATGAGCTGCTGGTATATCTCGATTCACCCTCGTGGACGCAGGAAATGACGCTGTTGCGCGAGATTATCCGCGCGCGCATGGAGCGCGCCGGCGCGCATGTGGACGGCCTGGTGTTCAAAACCACCGCACCCGGTCACACGCCGCCCGCCGCCAAGGAGCGCCTGCGCCCGGCGACGACAGAGCGCCCGCCGGCCCCGCACGCCGACCTAAGTGAGGCCGAGCGCGCCGAGATTGAGCGCCAAGTGGCGCCCATCGAAGACCAAAAACTGCGCGAGGCCCTCGAGAATGCCATGAGCGCCAGCGCCGAGTGGGCCAAGGGCGTGCAAAGCAAAAAAGAGCCTTAAATCGCATCTGGTGGCCTTGTAGAGCCAAATACCCTCGTTCCCGAGGGTATTTTTTTACGATAAACTAGTAAGGCTATACACATTTTCTTGACTGAAGGAGGACGTGTGGCAAACGAAAACGATTACGATGGCGGCGAGATTAAGATTCTCGAAGGTCTCGAGGCCGTTCGTAAGCGCCCGGGCATGTATATCGGCTCGACGAGCGCCAGCGGTCTGCATCACCTGGTGTGGGAGATCGTTGACAACTCCGTCGACGAGGCCATGGCCGGTTTCTGCACCGAGATCCAGGTGACGGTCCACGCCGACAACTCCATCACAGTCGTCGACAACGGGCGTGGCATCCCCGTCGACGAGCACCCTGTTAAAAAGATCCCGACGCTCGAGGTCGTCATGACGATCTTGCACGCCGGCGGTAAGTTCGATAACTCGGCCTATAAGGTCTCGGGCGGCCTGCACGGCGTGGGCATCTCCGTCGTCAACGCACTGTCCAAGCGCGTGGTCGTTCAGGTTCGTCGCGACGGCAACACCTACGAGATGGAGTTCTCGCGCGGCAAGACCGTCAAGAAGATGGAGGTCGTGGGCACCTCGGATTCGACGGGCACCACCGTCACCTTCTGGCCCGACGATGAGATCTTCGAGACCTGCATCTACGATTTCGATACGCTGCATAACCGTCTGCAGGAGACGGCGTTCCTCAATAAAAACCTCAAAATCGTGCTGACCGACGAGCGCGAAGCGACTCCCCACGTGGAGGAGTTTTGCTACGAGGGCGGCATCATCGACTTCGTCAAGTTCCTCAACGAGGGCAAGGACGTCCCCGAGGCCTTTAAGGAGCCCATCTACATCGAGGGCAAATCGGACCCGGACGCGCCTGTGGCCAGGATGGGCGAGGTCGAGGTTTCCCTGCAGTGGAATAGCGGCTACGGCGAGAACGTCATGTCGTTTGCCAACGACATCTACACCCCCGAGGGCGGCATGCACCTTGAGGGCTTCCGTACCGCGCTCACCCGCGTGATCAACGATTACGCGCGCAAGCAGAACCTGCTCAAGGAAAAAGACGCCAACCTGACCGGCGACGATGTGCGCGAGGGCCTTTCGGCCGTTATCTCGGTCAAGCTGCCCGATCCGCAGTTTGAGGGCCAGACCAAGGCAAAGCTCGGCAGCTCCTATATGCGAGCGCTCACGCTCAAGATTGTGACCGACGGCCTTGTCGATTACCTCGAGGAGCATCCCAAGCCCGCTCGCGAGATCGTCAAGAAGGCGCAACAGGCCTGCAAGGCGCGCAATGCCGCCCGCAAGGCGCGCGAGGCGACCCGCCGCAAGAGCCTGCTCGAGACGGCGTCCCTGCCCGGTAAGCTCGCTGACTGCTCGGTGCGCGATGCCGAGCTGACCGAGCTCTTCATCGTAGAGGGCGACTCGGCAGGCGGTTCGGCCAAGGACGGCCGTCGCCGAGACATCCAGGCGATTCTGCCCCTGCGCGGCAAGATTTTGAACGTCGAACGCGTTGGTGACCATCGCGCGTTCTCGAGTGACACCATCCAGTCGCTGATTACCGCGATCGGCTGCGGCGTCACGACGAGTGCCGGCGACGGCGGCGACTTCGATATCACCAAGGCGCGCTACCACAAGATCATCATCATGACCGATGCAGACGTCGACGGTGCGCATATCCGCATCCTGCTGCTGACGTTCTTCTACAAGTACATGCGTCCGCTGATCGATGCCGGCTACGTCTATGTTGCCTGCCCGCCCATCTTTGGCATTAAGGTGCGCAACAAGATCCACTACGTGTATCCCAACGGCCGCCAGCCCGAAGACGAGATCCTGCGCGATACCATCCAGAGTCTGGGCCTGAACCCCGACGATAACGACGAGGACGGCAAGGCCAAGGACGGCAAGATCACCAAAAAGCGCAAGGGCTATACCGTCCAGCGCTACAAGGGTCTGGGCGAGATGGACCCCAAGCAGCTTGCCTCGACGACGATGGACCCCAAGACCCGCATCCTGCAGCGCGTGTCGATCGAGGACGCCGTGGTGGCGGACCGCGCCGTGCGCGAGCTGATGGGTTCCGAGGTCGGCTATCGCCGCGAGTACATTGAAAAACACGCCCACGACGCACGATTCTTGGATGCCTAATCCCCGCGGCTTTCCCAGCCACCGCACCTTCGCCCTCAATCGTCGGTCGCGTACCCAAGTACGCTTCCCTCCTCTTTCGGGCGAATCTGCGGCACCTGGAAAAGCCGTCTCCGTGGTAGGGAACTAATGGACCACGCAAACCATGAGGAGGTAACGTGGCAGACGATATCAACAACAACGAGGGTATGGACGAGGCCGGCGATGCCGGCATGCCCGACGATCTGAAGCGCCTGCTTGCCCGTGCTGAGCAGGGCGAGGACGGCGACCCGGACGCCTATAACCCCGATGCCGATGATGATGAGGAAGAGGACGACGACGCCGAGCTCGAGGAGAGCTTTGGCGAAGTCGACCGTGGTGCCTCGGCCGGCGAGGATATCAACGGCGGTCAGCTCCAGATTTCGGAGTTCGGCCGCGAGATGAAGCAGTCATTCATCGAGTACTCGATGTCGGTCATCACGGCGCGCGCCCTGCCGGACGTGCGCGATGGCTTAAAGCCGGTGCACCGTCGCATCCTGTACGCAATGAACGAGAGCGGCATCTACCCCAACCGTCCGCACAAGAAGTCGGCCTGGACGGTCGGCGAAGTTATCGGTAAGTACCATCCGCACGGCGACTCCGCGGTCTATGAGGCCATGGTCCGCCTGGCACAGTGGTTCTCCATGCGCACGCCGCTCATCGACGGTCACGGCAACTTCGGTAACATCGACGGCGACGGCGCGGCGGCCATGCGTTACACCGAGAGCCGCTTGGCAAAGCCCGCCATGGAACTGCTGCGTGACTTGCAGAAGGATACCGTCGACTGGCAGC
>CAVKNR010000041.1:0-8899 GCA_963657575.1 Sodaliphilus sp. | reverse complement strand
GTCTTTTCATGGCAGTTTCCTTAGTCCTTAGCCAGAATGTCTGGTTGAATATCGGATTATCGACATAATATGCGAAAACCGCCGCAAGGGCGTCTGTCCCTTAGCGGCGGTTTTGACGCTTGCGCAGATAAAACCTACCAAAATAAACCTGTCCCTTTTTGGCAGATTTTAGCTCAGCAGCATGCGGTCGTTGGCGAGCTCACCGCCCGAGACCTCCTCGAACTTCTGCAGCAGGTCGGCTACGGTGAGCGACTTCTTCTCATCGCCCGCCACGTCGTAGATCACGTGGCCTTCGTGCATCATGATCAGACGGTTGCCCAGACGGATGGCGTCGTTCATGTTGTGCGTGACCATGAGCGTGGTCAGGTGGTTCTCGTCGACGATCTCCTCGGTCAGGTTAAGCACCTTAGAGGCCGTCTTGGGGTCGAGGGCCGCAGTGTGCTCGTCGAGCAGCAGCAGGCGCGGCCTGGTGAGCGTGGCCATCAGCAGGGTGAGTGCCTGGCGCTGGCCACCCGAGAGCAGGCCGACCTTGGCGTTGAGACGCGTGTCCAGACCAAGGTCCAGGCGCTTGAGCAGCTCAACGTACTCGTCCTTCTCGGCCTTGGTGACGCCCCACGAAAGGCCGCGACGCTGGCCGCGACGCTTGGCGAGGGCCAGGTTCTCGGCGATCTGCATGTCGGCAGCGGTACCGCGCATAGGGTCCTGAAACACGCGGCCCAGGTACTTGGCGCGCTGCGACTCGCTCAGGCGCGAGATGTCGGTGCCGTCGAGCTCAATAACGCCCGAATCGAGCGGGTACACGCCGGCGATCATGTTGAGCAGCGTGGACTTGCCGGCGCCGTTGCCGCCGATCACGGTTACAAAGTCGCCGTCATTCAGGGTGAGGTCGACGCCGGTGAGCGCGCGCTTCTCGGTGACGGTGCCCTTGTTAAAGGTCTTCTTGACGTGCGAGAGCTTAAGCATCTGCCTCATCCCCCTTCGTGTAGGAGCTGCGGAGCTTATAGCGCTCCCAAACCACGGGCACGCACAGGGCCACAGCGACAATTACGGCGGAGAGCAGCTTCATGTCGTTGGCGTCCATGCCCAACTGCAGCACGATGGCGCGGATAAGGAAGTACACCACGGAGCCAAAGACGGCGGAGGCAAGACGGACGCTAAACTGCGTGAGGCCGCCGGGCAGCAGACGGCCGAGCACCTCGCCGATAACAATGGCGGCAAGACCGATAACGATGGCACCGGTGCCCATACCAATGTCGGCATACTTTTGGCTCTGGCAGATGAGCGCGCCCGAAAGGCCGATGAGGGCGTTGGAGAGCACGAGGGCGATCATCTTGGTGGAGTTGGTGTTGACGCCCAGAGCGCGGATCATGTACTCGTTGTTGCCGGTGGCTCGCAGCGCCGAGCCGATCTCGGTGCCAAAGAACCAATACAGGATGGCAACGATAGCCACGGCGAGCAGGATGCCCAAGATGATGGCAACGGTGGACTGCGGCAGACCGGTCATATTGCTGACGGCCGAGAACACGGTGCCTTTGGCAAGAATGGGCGTATTGGACTTGCCCATGATGCGCAGGTTGATGGACCACAGGCTGATCTGGGTGAGGATTCCGGCGAGGATCGCAGGAATCTCAAAGACGGTGGTCAAAATGCCCGTGACGGCGCCCGCGATGGCGCCGGCGCACATACCGGCCAGCACGGCGAACAGCGGGTCGACGTTGTTATTGACGATGAGCACAGCGCAGACGCAGCCGCCGAGGGCAAAGCTGCCGTCGCAGGTCATATCGGGAATGTCGAGCAGGCGGAACGTGATAAACACGCCAAGCACCATAATGCCCCAGAGGACGCCCTGCGAAACGGCGCCCTGCAATGCAATGAGCATGCTTCATACCTCCTAGGATAGGGTGGACACGTGATTCACCATAATAGCGGTAACAATGCATAGAAGAGTTACGGACAGACGTTTTGTTTTACCTGAAACAAGCAGGGCGGACGCCGGTCTACAGCGCCCGCCCCTGTGGCTCAGATATTGAATAACGCGGCTAAAGCGCGAGCACGGGCTCTAGACGCATGCCGCGTATGGCATTACGCGTCCAGGGCGGAAAGGTCGATGCCCAGGGCCTCGGCCATTTCGTCGTTCTTGACGACGACCAGGTCCTTGCTCGAGAGGTGCTTGATCGGCATATCCTCGGGCTTGGCCTCGCCCTTCAGGATCTTAACGGCCATCTCGCCCGCGGCGTAGCCCAGGTCCTCATAGTTGATGGAGAGGGTGAACAGGCCGCCGGCCATGCACATACCCTCCTCGCCAGTCACGAAGGGAAGCTTGTTTTCCTTGCAGATCTGGCCGACCTGCGAGGCACCCGCGGCGATGGTGTTGTCGGTGGGGGAGTACAGCGCGTCGACCTTGCCCACGGCAGACTCGACGACGGACTGAATCTCGTTGGAGCTCGAGACGGTGAAGTCAGTGTACTCGAGGCCCAGCTTGTCGAGCTCCTTCTTGGCGGCCTTGATCTGGACGTCGGAGTTGGACTCGGCGGTGCAGTAGAGCAGGCCGACCTTTTTAACGTCGGGCAGGACCTTCTGCATCATCTCGAGCTGCTCGGCGACCGGGGTGAGGTCGGAAGCGCCCGTGACGTTGGTGCCGGGCTTGTCGTTGTCCTGGACCAGGCCGGAGGCGGCGTAGTCGGTGATGGCGCAGCCCACGATGGGGATATCGGCCGTGGCGCCGGCGGCAGCCTGCGCGGCGGGCGTGGCGATGGCATAAATCAGGTTGACGTTGTCGCCCACAAACTTGTCGGCAATGGACTTACACGTGGACTGGTCGTTCTGGGCGTTCTTCTGGTCGATCTTGACCTTAAGGCCGCTCTCCTTGATGGCCTTGACAAAGCCGTCGTTGGCGGCATCGAGTGCGGAATGCTCGGTGAGTTGCAGAACGCCGATGGTGTAGTCGGAACCGGCGGCAGCAGAGCCGGAACCAGAGTTGCCGCCGCATCCGGCGAGCGGGGCGAGCGCGAGCAGGCCGGCGGAGACCAGAAGGCTCCTGCGACTGATGGTGATGTCCTTCATATCATTACCCCCAGTATAAAAATGGCTGGAAACACTGCACTGGGACAAAGTGCAAGTGGAACTATAGTAGCGCTGATGTCCATTTTTACAACAGCCTGGCGGGTTTTTTAATACAGAATCGGATGGGCGGTACGGGTAGTCGAATGGGCGGCGGAGGGTCTTATGCGGCGGAGGAGGCGTCGTCCTCCTCGTCGAGGGCGGCGAAGAGCTTCTTGCCGTCGAGGAGACGTGTGGTGACGTTTCTCATGCGGCCAATCTCTACGGTGCGCAGCGTGTCATCGGCACCTCGGGCGTCATAGACCGTTCCCAGCAAATACGAGATGCCATCGCGCTGCCTGATGGCAAAGGGGCGGAGTGTCATCCGTGCTGCTTCGGTTTCGCCGCGTGTCGTGACGCTCGAAATATCAAAACTCACCGTGGTTCCGTGGTCGATGGCCTGCTCGACGAGCTCGCACGTGTCGATACGCTTGATGGGCGTGCGTGTTGCCTTGGTAGCCTTGCTGCCTGCGCTCGGAACGGGTTCGGGTGTATCGAGGTAGCCGCGAACGTCGGCACTCGCCATGGCAACTAAGTGCTGCGCCATGCTCTTGCGGATAGCGATAGGCGTGGAGCGGTTGCGCATGACCATACCGTGGAGCCGGATGATCTCTTCGTCGGCGAGCGGGCGGGTAAGAAGTTTGTATCCCACGCCGCGTTTGTACTCAATTTCGTATCCGGCATGGCGAAGCGCGGAGATGGCGGTGTAGATGCTGCGCCGCGCCGCCGAGATGGGCATGCGGGCGGGGTCGTCGGGATGGGCGAGGCGCCGGATCAACTCATCGGAAAGCATGGCCTTGTCCTCGCCGGTGTTTTCGCTCAAGAGCTGCAGGATGCGAACGGCGCGATAGGCCGCCATCGAGGCGGCGCCTCTAGTCGTGGTGTCGTAGGTTTCAACAGCGGCTTCGGTCATCGTGCCCACGTCCTTTCCGTTTTGGGTGGCGACGGTATGGAGCCTAGGACGCGGGGCTTTCTCAGGGGCGCAGGGCGCTCTGGGCGGTCGGTAGTCGTCGGCAAACGGCGGGTCGAGTTTTCAACAGCCCTGCTCAACTGACCAAAACCTTGCCAAAAGCTTGACGGATGCTGTTGAAAAAAGCGCCTCTCGACCGATGTCGAGAGGCGCTTGTGCGATGAGCGACGCGAGCTAGCGTCCGACGATTAGAAGTCGGCGTTGCCCACGGTGCGCGGGTGCGGCAGGACGTCGCGGATGTTGCCCACGCCGGTCAGATACATGACCAAGCGCTCGAAGCCCAGACCATAGCCGGCGTGCTTGCAGGAACCGTAGCGGCGCAGGTCAAGGTAGTACTTGTACTGCTCGGGATTCATACCCAGGTCCTTGATGCGGGCCTCGAGCAGATCCAGGCGCTCCTCGCGCTGGGAGCCGCCGATAATCTCGCCGATACCGGGAACCAGGCAGTCGGCGGCGGCGACGGTCTTGCCGTCCTCGTTCATGCGCATGTAGAACGCCTTGATCTCGGCCGGGTAGTCGGTCACGAAGGTCGGGCGCTTAAAGTGCTCTTCGGTCAGGAAGCGCTCGTGCTCGGTCTGCAGGTCGATGCCCCAGCTGACGGGGTAATCAAACTGGTGGCCAGCAGCGACTGCCTGCTCCAGGATTTCGACGGCCTCGGTATAGGTGACGCGGGCGAAGTCGGAGTTGGCGACATGGTCCAGGCGCTCGAGCAGACCCTTGTCCACAAACTTGTTGAGCATATTGAGCTCGTCGGGGCAGGTTGCCATGACGTCCTTGAGGACATACTTGAGCATGGCCTCGGCGTTATCCATGTAGTCGTTAAGATCGGCAAAGGCCATCTCGGGCTCGATCATCCAAAACTCGGCGGCGTGGCGCGTGGTGTTGGAGTTCTCGGCGCGGAAGGTGGGGCCAAAGGTGTACACGTCGCCAAAGGCCATGGCAAAGTTCTCGGCATTGAGCTGGCCGGACACGGTGAGGCTTGCATGCTTGCCAAAGAAGTCCTGGCTCCAGTCGACCTCGCCGGACTCGGTGAGGGGCGGATTTTTGGGGTCGAGCGTGGTCACACGGAACATCTCGCCGGCGCCCTCGCAGTCACTCGTGGTGATGATGGGGGTGTTGACGTAGACAAAGCCCTGCTCCTGGAAGAAGCGGTGGATGGCGGCAGCCGCGACAGAGCGGATGCGGAACACGGCGCGGAACAGGTTGGTGCGCGGGCGCAGGTGCTGCTGGGTGCGCAGGAACTCGACGGTTGCGCGCTTCTTCTGCAGCGGGTAATCCGGGGTGCTCGTGCCCTCGACCTCGATGGAGGTGGCAGAAAGCTCGAAAGGCTGGGGCGCATCGGGGGTCAGTTTGACGGTGCCGGTGCAAATGAGTGCGGCCGAGACGTTTTGATGGGCGATCTCGTCGTAGTTGTCGA
The DNA here is from genome assembly GCA_963657575.1 of Sodaliphilus sp. Lineage (GTDB taxonomy): Bacteria > Actinomycetota > Coriobacteriia > Coriobacteriales > Coriobacteriaceae > Collinsella. The sequence goes on along the minus strand of CAVKNR010000041.1, from coordinate 3,413 downwards.
GTGCCTCGCGGTTCATGACGACCTGCAGGTCGCGGAAGCAGCTGCCGTCGTTGAGCGTAACAAAGCCAAAGTTCTTCATGTCGCGGACGGACTTGACCCAGCCGGCGACGGTGACGGTCTGGCCGCCGAGCGACTCGGCATCAGCATAGAGCTGCGCGATTTTGGTGCGGTTCACGTATCCTCCCATAACGGTTGAATGATAGTTATCCATACAGTTCGATATTCTAGCAGCTCGGCTCATTTGGGCTATACAGATAAAGCATTGGCGGGATGGTTTTTCAAACGAAAAGCGCCCGCGGCCAAATGGTCGCGGGCGCTTGACGAGGTGCCTTTTGGCTGTGTGGCGCGGGGCCTGGCTACTTGGTCTTGGCAACCAGCAGCGGGTCGCCAAGCTTGACGAGCGGGTTGCCGCCGATAAGCGTTCCAGACTCGCCGACATGGTCGATGCTCTTAAGACGATCGAGCTCGGAGACGATGACGGTCACGATGTCCTCGTGACCAGCGGCCTTAATGGCCTCGCGGTCGAAGCTGATGAGCGGCTGGCCTGCCTTGACCGCATCGCCCATCTCGACAAAGCGGGCAAAACCCTTGCCGTTCATTTCCACGGTGCCCAGGCCAACATGGATGAACACGCGCAGGCCGTCCTCGGTAATCATGCCGATGGAGTGGTTGGTGACGGTGGTGGCGCCGATGCGGCCGTTGGCGGGCGCATAGATGGTGCCGGTAATGGGCTCGATGCCATAGCCCTGGCCAAGCATGCCCGAGGCGATCGTCTCGTCGGGAACCTCGTTTAGGTTGACGAGCACGCCGTTGACGGGGGCATAGATGACGCCTTCGCGGGTAGCGAAGCTTGCTGCGGGCGGAACGGACGCCTCGCCGGTCGAGGTTAAGGTGGACTTAAGCGAATCGAGCAGACCCATAGTTGCCTCCAACTTAAATAGGCGCATATCGCGCGTTTGGTTTGCCGGAAACGTTTCACATGTGTTTCGCGGCTTGGTCAACGCCCCTATTCTACGCTGCTCAACGATACCTCTGAGCTGGGATTATGTGATATATCAGTTGGAGGGAAACTTATTGCCGGTGTGTTTCTGCGCCACGGGTTCAAGTGGGGTACGCTTGAAGGCGAAAAACAAGGGCGCATAATTTGCGCGAAGGGAGCACATATGATTGTCGAGAACCATGCGCTGTGGGGCGAGGAGCCGACCGAGGAATATCCGGCGACGTTTACGTATTTGGGTGCCGAGCCGCTGCCCGACAAGCCCAATGGCCGCCGCCCCGCGGTGATCATCTGCGGAGGAGGCGGGTTTACGCATATCGCTCCGCACGAGCAGGACCCGGTGGCGTTTGCGTTTTTGGATCACGGTTACCAGACCTTTGTGCTCAACTATGTCACGAGTTCTACGGGTGACGTGAGCTTTCCGCACCCCCAGGCAGATCTTGCCAAGATGGTCGCCACGGTGCGCGCCAACGCAGACGAGTGGCATGTCGATCCTAAGCGTGTGTGCGTCGTGGGATTCTCGGCGGGCGGCATGATCTGTGCTTCGCTGGCAACACAGTGGAAGACCGGCCCCTTTGCGGCACTTGCCGGGGCGCGTCCGGACGACATTCGTCCCGATGCCGTGGTGCTGGGCTATCCATTGCTCGACTTTGCCTATGTGCGCGACATGCAGACGCGCGATCCGCGCATTGACTTGCGTGTGCCCAAGACGGGCGGCAAGACGGGGCGCGATTTGCTCAACGACTACCTGTCGATGGTGACGGGCGGCGAGGCAACTGACGAGCATCTGGCCGACATCTGCCCCACCACGCATGTTTCGCGTCAGATGCCACCGACCTTTGTGTGGGGCGTGTCCGACGACAAGACGGCGCCGATCGCGCAGGTCTACCCGTTTGCGCAGCGCATGGCCGAGGAGGGCGTTGCATGCGAGATGCACGTCTTCGACCAGGGTGGTCACGGCCTTTCGCTCGGCAACGCCAACACCGCGGTCGACAACGAGGACAAGCAGGTGGCGGTCCGTCCCTGGATCCGCCTAGCCTTCCGCTTCCTGGAGCGCCATCTGTAAGAGTCCCGGCATCCAAGCCCTTCAATAACTTGCGGTGAAATAGTTCCTATCTGGGGCATCAACCAGCCCATCCAGGAACTATTCCACCGCAACTTCGTTTTTGATGCCCCGCCCGGAAACTGCGCCCCAGTTTTGCCTTTCAAGGTGGGACGCAGTTTCCCATAGGGCCTCGACTGGGAAAGCGCGTCCCGTTTCGAGCGGGGATTCCGGGATGCATTTTCCGTAAGAGGCCTGTTTGGGAAACCATATCCCGTTTCGAGCCGGAATTCTGGGATGTAGTTTCCCCGAGAGGCCTCATCGGGAAACTATGGCCCTGAACTCTCCTGCCTGTCCCCATTGCGCCAATTTGCTGATTGAACATCGTTGCATGTTCACGCTATCATGTAAGTTTAAAATTGGTTAGCCATGGCAAACGGTTAGCCATGGTGAACATAAATACAACGCCCTGCGGGCGCCGGGGGAGGAACACGGACGTGAAGCTCGATACACTCGAGATTGGAAAGGACGCCGTTGTCGCATCGGTGGCATCGGACGATCAGGCACTCCGACAGCATATTTTGGACATGGGTCTAACGCCGGGCACCGAAGTCACCATGATGAAGTACGCCCCCATGGGTGACCCGCTCGAGATCCGCCTGCGTGGCTACGAGTTGACACTGCGTAAGGACGATGCCGCTCGCATCGAGCTCGTGGGTATTCACGACACCGATACAGGTCCGCGCGCTAACGCCGCAATCGGCACGACGGAGCATCCGGCGCTGGGCGAGGGGACGTATTCGCCCCGTGCGGCAAAGACGGCCGTGCCCGAGGGCGCGCCGCTGCACTTTGCCCTCGCCGGCAACCAAAACTGCGGCAAGACCACGTTATTCAACCAGCTGACGGGCTCCAACCAGCACGTCGGTAACTTTCCCGGCGTGACGGTCGACCGCAAAGATGGCACCATCCGTAACCATCCCGAGGCGAGCGTTACCGACCTGCCCGGCATTTACTCCCTGTCGCCGTACACAGGCGAGGAGGTCGTGAGCCGTCAGTTCATCCTCGACGAGCGTCCGGACGCCATCATCGACATCATTGACGCCACCAACATCGAGCGCAACCTGTACCTGACACTGCAGCTCATGGAGCTTGACCGTCCTATGGTCATCGCGCTCAACATGATGGACGAGGTGACCGCCAACGGCGGCGCCGTGGACGTCAACTTGCTCGAGAGCCTGATGGGCGTGCCCGTTGTCCCCATTAGCGCTGCCCGCAACGAGGGCATCGGCGAGCTGGTAGACCACGCCCTGCACGTGGCACGGTTCCGCGAGCGCCCCGGTCGCCTGGACTTTTGCGCGCCCGACGGTCCGGACG
>CAVKNR010000040.1:0-9060 GCA_963657575.1 Sodaliphilus sp. | reverse complement strand
TCGACGACATCCTTGCGATGGCCCGACAAAAAGCGCTCGACACGCTTGACGTTCTTGGCATAGTCTGCCGGGGAAATCGCGCCGACACACGCACCCGGGCCGCGCCCGACATGGTAGTCAAAGCAGGGGCGCCCGTTTTGCGCGCAAATCATATTGACGATGTCTTCCTCGCCCTTGTGGGACTCGACGATACGACGACAACGGCGCCACTCCGCACAGGATGCGGAGCAGATGGGGATAACCTTGCGCAGCGTATCTATCGTCTCACGTGCCGCACGGCTATCGGTATAGGGTCCAAAATAGCGCGTTCCCGGCTTATGGCGCTCGCGCGTATATTTGATAGCGGGATACAGGTCGCCCTTTGTAATGGCGATAAAGGGGTAGCTCTTGTCATCCTTGAGGTCGACGTTAAAGTACGGATGGTACTGGCCGATCAGGTTGCGCTCGAGTACAAGCGCCTCATGCTCGGTTTCGACAACGATGTAGTCAAAGCTCGCAACCAGTTGCATCATGAGCGGTATTTTTTGGCGCTCATCCTGCAGCGTCACGTACTGGCGCATACGGGAACGCAGGTTTTTCGCCTTGCCAACGTAGATGACATCGCCCTTGGCATCTTTCCAAAGGTAACATCCGGGCTGCGTGGGAACGCGCGAAACCTGCTCGGCGAGTGTTGGAATGTTGTCGTGACCGGCCACACGCACCTACTTGCGACGAAGCAGCGCCGAGACCTCGGGCATCTTAAGGACGACGGCAAGGCCAAAGGTAACAGCAAGCGAGACGACACCCGCAACGCAAACGTAACCAAGAGTAATCAGAATCGAGCCGCCAAGTGCCCCGACAAAGTGCTCAAGCGCCCACATGACGCCGGCGCCTGCGGCAGCGCCCAGGCCACCGAGCAAAAGGCCAAAGAAACCGCCATGCAGGATAGATTTGACCTGAAGGCCACGCAGACGACGACGCAGCCACCACAGCGAACAACCGACCAAGATCACGTAGTCGACGACATACGAAAGCGCGATTGCCGGCATACCGAAGCCCAGCACAACGCCAAACAGCAGAACCGAGCCGGCCTGGCCGATGGCGGAATACAGGCAATAGCGGCTATAGGGCTTCATGTCGAGCAAGGCAGAGAAGCTCTTCTGCATCAACACGACCACGCCGTAGAGCGGCAGCGAGAACGCCAGGTAGACAAGGAACTCGGACACCAGCGCCACGCCGGACTCATCAAACTTGCCAGCACAGTAGATCATGTTGAGCGGACGCGCGAAGACAATCAGGTACAGCGCGAACGGAATCAGGAAGAACAGCATTTGGGCGACGCCACGCGAAATGCCCGTGCGAACGCTGTCGTAATCCTTCTCCTGTGCGTCGTGAGAGAGCTCGGTATAGAGCGCCGTCGAAAGCGAGGCGGCAATCAGCGCATAGGGCAGCGTGTACCACAGGCGCGCATAGGCGATGACGGAAGGACCAGTCTCGGGCTGGACCACCAGCGCGGCAGCGTTGGTGATAGAAGTCGAGACAAACATGCACACCGTGGCGAGCAGCGTCGGGATACCGAGCGCAATCGTCTGGCGCAGTGCGGGGTCCTTAAAGTCGATATGGATATGGGGATGCACGCCGTGCTTGCCAAGCGCGGGGATCTGACATGCCATCTGAATAAAGACACCGAGGGTCGTACCGGCCGCAATCAAGATGATGCCGGCACGTTCGCCAAACTGTGCGGACACGGGCGCAAAACCCATAAAGCTCGCAATGACGATCACATTGTTGAGGACCGGGGCAAACGTCGACCAGAAGTAGTCGCGGTGTGCGTTGAGAACGCCCGAGAACACCGAGCCCAAACCATAAAACAGAATCTGGATAGCAAAGAAACGGAACATGAACGCAGCGGTATCCATGCTGCCGCCGTCACCCGAAAGGAACGATTGCGTCCAGATAAAGCCCGGGGCGAACACGGTCCCCAGCAACGAAATGCCACCCAGCACCAAAAGCAGAATGCCGAGCAGGTTGCCCACGTACTCGTTCGAGGCCTCGCGACCCTGCTCACGCCTCACGCCCATGTACACGGGCAAAAACGCCGTCACGAGCATGCCGCCCATCACGAGTTCGTAGAGCATATTGGGCAGGTTGTTGGCGACCTGATAGGAGGACGAGAGTAGCGACATGCCGATAGCGGCCGCCATTGCCCACGTGCGGATAAAACCGGTAACGCGAGACACGATAGTCAGGATGGTCATAAGCCCGGCGGAACGACCAACCGTGGAGTAGTCCGACGAGCCCATGTCGTCAGTGTCATCTCGCGACGAAGGAGCTTCGGACGAGGGTGTCTGAGGCGCAGATTCTTTTGCAAAATGAGCTCCGCACTTCAATTCTTCCTGCGGCATCGCTCAGTCCTCTCTCGTAATCGCGGCAACCGTCGCCCCGCAAAATGCAATTAAATCATCGGGTGCAAGCTCGAGCTGATAACCACGCTTGCCTCCCGAAATAAAAATGGTATCCCAAAGGACGCATGTCTCGTCAATGAGCGTCCGGTAGCGTTTTTTCATACCGACCGGGCTGCAGCCGCCGCGAACGTAGCCAGTCGCCGCAAGCAAATCCTTCACATGCATCATGGCCAAGGACTTCTCCCCCGCGGCACGCGCGGCGGGCTTTAGATCGAGCTCGTCGGCAACAGGGATGCAGCACACGACATAGTCGTTGGACGGTGTCACGCAGACCAAAGTCTTAAATCCTTGACCGGGCTCCTCGCCAAGCTGCTCCGAAATCGCGACCCCCAGGCCCACCGACTCATCACCATCGTCTTCGTACGTATGTAGAACATAGGAAATGCCGGCACTTTCCAGCTCGCGCATCGCATTGGTTTTTGGCGTCTTTACAGCCTTTGCCATGACATATCCTTTCCCTCGCATTCGGACGCAAAGATTAAGTATATGTCCAATTCGGCTGCATACGTCACTTCGACACAGCAAGCGCCATCGAATCACAAGGAGTCGATGGCGCCCATAAACTGAATCGCCTATTTATTGAGCATCAAGTTGAGCCTGACGCTCCCGGTCACGCCTGAGCAACGGCGCCAAAAACTTGCCCGTATAACTCTGCGGACAGTCCGCAACCTGCTCCGGTGTGCCCGAAACCACGACGGTTCCGCCGCCGTTACCGCCCTCGGGACCCATATCGATCAGGCGGTCGGCAACCTTGATGACATCAAGGTTGTGCTCAATCACCAGCACCGTGTTGCCCGCATCGACCAAGCGCTGCAGCACATCGAGCAGCTGGCGGACGTCCTCAAAATGAAGACCGGTCGTCGGCTCGTCCAAAATATAGAACGTCTTGCCCGTCTGGCGTCGATGAAGCTCCTTGGCGAGCTTCACACGCTGCGCCTCGCCGCCCGAGAGCGTCGTGGCGGGCTGGCCCAGGCACACGTAGCCTAAGCCTACATCGTACAGCGTCTGGAGCTTGCGCTTAATCTGCGGGATATTCCCAAAGAAGGCCAGCGCCTCGGTGACGCTCATGTCGAGCACGTCCGAGATGGTCTTGCCACGGTAGGTGACCTCGAGTGTCTCGCGGTTGTAGCGTTTACCGCCGCAAACTTCGCAGGGAACGTAGATATCGGGAAGGAAGTGCATCTCGATCTTGATCTGCCCGTCGCCCTTGCACGCCTCACAGCGCCCGCCGCTCACATTAAAGGAGAAACGACCCGGCGAGTAGCCGCGCGCCTTCGACTCCGGCGTACTCGCAAACAGCGCGCGAAGATCATCCCACAGGCCGATATAGGTAGCAGGGTTGGAACGCGGCGTGCGGCCAATCGGCGACTGGTCGATATCAATAACCTTATCGATACACTCGATGCCCTCGATTTTTTTATACGGACCCACAGGGCGCGTCGAACGGTGAATAGCATTCGTAAGGGCAGGCGCAATGGTGTCGGTAACCAGGGAGCTCTTGCCCGATCCCGACACGCCGGTAACAACCGTAAGCGTACCAAACTCGATCTTGGCAGTAACATTTTTGAGGTTGTTGGCTCGAGCGCCCGTAATTTTAAGGCAGCCGCGACCGGGCTTGCGCCGTTCATCAGGCACCCGAATCATTCGTTTGCCGGTCAGATAAGCGCCCGTCATCGACTCAGGACACGCCATGATATCAGCAGGCGTTCCCGCCGCGACTACGTGCCCGCCGTTGACACCGGCGCCGGGCCCCATGTCGATCACGTAGTCGGCGGCACGGATTGTATCCTCGTCGTGTTCGACGACGATAACGGTATTGCCGATATCGCGCAGGCGCTCGAGCGTCTTGATCAGGCGCTCGTTGTCACGCTGATGAAGACCGATCGAGGGCTCGTCCAGAATATAGAGCACGCCCATGAGACCCGCGCCGATCTGCGTTGCCAAGCGAATACGCTGTGCCTCGCCACCGGAAAGCGTCGCCGAGGCACGATCGAGCGTCAGATAGTCGAGTCCAACATCGACCAGAAAACGCAAGCGCTCCAGAATTTCCTTGACGATACGACCGCCGATAAACTGTTGGCGCTCGGTGAGTTCCAGGCCCTCAAAAAACTCGAGCGATTCACGGCACGACAGGCAACAAACCTCGTAAATGGACTTGCCGCCCACGGTGACGGCGAGCATCTCGGAGCGCAAACGAGCGCCGTGGCAGGTCGAGCACGGCTCCTCGCGAATGTACTTCTCCAGGCGCGCCTTGGTGTTCTCGTTCGTCGTCTCGGTATAGCGTTCGTACAGGATGTTGCGAACGCCCGAAAACTTGGTATCCCACTGGCTGCGACGTCCGTCGAGCTTTTGGTAGTCGACCGAGATCTTCGTATCGCCCAGGCCATCCAAGAATGCACGACGCACGCGAGGGGGCAAGTCCTCCCACGGCGTATCGGCGCTCACCTTAAAGTGTTTGCAGACCGCAGCAAAAATCTGCGGATAGTAGTTCGAATTGCCAAACAGGCTACCAAAGACTCCGTCGGCAATGGACTTCGAGGGGTCCTCGATCAGCGCCTCGGCATCAACGGTTTTCTTAAAGCCCAGGCCGTCGCACTCAGGACATGCGCCATAGGGAGCGTTAAACGAAAAATCACGCGGCTGAAGATCGTCAATGGAGTGTCCATGCTCCGGGCACGCCAAGGCCAACGAATACTCCAGCAGCTCGCCCTCGGTCCCCTCGGGAGCATCACGATCGGGCAGCATGTACACGTTTACATTGCCGTGAGCCAGCGCGGTCGCCTGCTCAACAGACTCGGCGATACGGCCCAGAGAATTCTCACGGATCACGATGCGATCGACCACGACCTCGATATCGTGCTTGAATTTCTTATCCAGATCGATCGGATCGTCGAGCGAGCGCACTTCGCCGTCAACGCGCACGCGGCTAAAGCCCTCGGCGCGAAGGTCCTCAAACAGTTTGGTATACTCGCCTTTTCGCCCGCGCACCACCGGTGCCAGCACAAACGCGCGGCGGCCCTCCCCCGCCGCCAAGACCTTGTCGGCAACCTGGTCGGTCGTCTGGCGCTCAATGACGCGGCCGCATTCGGGACAGTGCGGGGTGCCCACACGGGCGAACAGCAGGCGCAGATAGTCATAAATCTCGGTTACGGTGCCAACCGTCGAGCGAGGGTTTTTAGACGTCGTCTTTTGGTCGATCGACACCGCCGGCGAAAGGCCGTCGATTGAATCCAAGTCGGGTTTGTCCATCTGGCCCAAGAACTGGCGCGCATAGCTCGAAAGACTCTCGACGTATCGACGCTGGCCCTCGGCATAGATAGTGTCAAATGCCAGCGAACTCTTGCCCGAGCCAGAAAGACCGGTAATGACCACGAGTTGGTCACGCGGAATGGAAACATCGATATCACGGAGGTTGTGCTCACGAGCGCCGCGAATAACGATAGAAGAATCAGACATGGAAGCTCCTTGCCTCCTATTGCATCGAATCATACTGTCGATGAGTTTAGCGCACTCGACGCGCACAGATGTTCGTAATACAAGATTCGCAGACCTTTAGCTTTGCGTATCGGGCGCTTTGTTTCTCGAAATGCCGTGGAAAGGTTACAGTAATCTAATACTGAACTTAATTTGCCGTAACAGAGGAACGTCCATGACCGAAGATATCCCCCTTGAAATCACTTCGAGCGACATGGCCAATCTGCCCATATTCATCGCCGTCCTTATCGTGGCCATCGTCGTGGTGCGCGTATATTTTTCAATCAAACACAATGAAAAGCCGCCCATTGCCCGCGTCTTTTGGTGCGCGACGCTCCTCATCCCGCTCGGCATGGTAGCTGCATGGATTACGAATCAATTGCTCGTAAATGAGGACAATTCCCTATGGGTCCTTTCTTATTCGGCGCTCGGTGCTACCGCCGTCATACTTCTTGTCGAGCCCTTGGTTTCGGGACTTATCGACCAAACCGATCTTGCGACGGGAACGGTTGCCTGTATTTGCCGTGACATCCTTGTCATCGCCGCTGTTTCAGCGCTCTCGTTCGTTTCACTCGAAATTGCCTGTAACGAAACGTTCTATCGCATTCCCGCCAACTCATTCGGGTTTTCCGTCGGGCTGCTCGCGACGGTTCTGCTCTCCCTTTATTTGCTGGGACAGCGTCATGGAGGCGTCATGGCCCTCGTGCCCGTCGCCTGTTGCATCCTTGGCATTGCCGAGCACTTCGTCATAACGTTTAAAGGCGAGGCCATCCTGCCAAGCGATATCTTGGCCCTTGGCACCGCAATGGAAGTGAGCGAGGGATACGAGTTTACCTTTACCGCCGGAATCGTAACCTCTCTAGCCCTGCTGGAGATTTCCCTAGGGCTTCTTTCGCTTATCCGACCGAGAAAGCTCCGTACGCCCACCCATGTCTTCCCCGCAATCGCCGCTAACCTCTGCGCTTTTCTGCTAGTGACCGTTGTGGGGCTCTCGGGCTTTTCCAGCATCGACTTGGAGCAGGCGCTGAATTTTGGATTTGACCGTTGGCAGCCCATCACCACGTATGCGTCTCAGGGTTTTATCACTTCGTTCACCGAAATGGTCAACGAGTTGCCCATTGAGAAGCCCGAAGACTATACGCCCGATGAGGCGCAGAGCATCGAGCAGGAGCTCGCCGCCACCTACGACAGCACGTATGGCTCGAGCGAGCAGCGCGCGGCGGCCGTTGCCCAGTTCAATGAAATCAAGCCGACGATTGTTGCCGTCATGAATGAGAGTTTTAGCGACCTTTCGTGCTTTGAGCAGCTCCAGGCGGCCGGGTACACCGGCCCCGCATTCTACAACTCGCTTCCCGACACACTTGTTCGCGGCACCATGCTCGCTTCGGTCGCCGGTGGCGGAACGGCGAACTCCGAATTCGAATTTTTGACCGGAGCGACAACGGCCTTTGTCGGATTAGGCAAAATCCCCTATCAGCTATATCAGATGAATGGCGTCAACAGCCTGGCAAAGGACCTTAAGGAGCTTGGGTATACCGCTACCGCTATGCACCCGCAAAACCCCGTCAACTACCATCGAGATAAAATCTATCAGCAGCTGGGCTTTGGAGACTTTCTTTCAATCGGCGATTTCGAAGGTGCGCCCTGTTACCATGCCGGCGTATGCGACTACGCCACCTACGACAAGATACTCGACCTGCTTAGAACCGACGAAGCCCCGCAGTTCATCTTTGACGTCACGATGCAAAATCACGGCGGCTACGACTATGGCACCGTTCCCGCCGAGGAGCTGACAAACTATTGGGTCGAGGGAGCCAGCGAGGGTACCAATAGCGCGCTCAACACCTATCTTACCTGCATCAACGCATCCGACCGGGACCTCGAGTACTTTATCAACGAGCTCCGCAATATCGGCAGACCGGTTGTCCTTGTCTTTTTTGGCGACCATCAGCCGAGCGCCGCAACGACTCTCAACGACGAGCTGTACCCTCAGGAAGATACGGCAAGCCACGCTTTCCGTATCTATCAGTCGACATATTTTGTCTGGGCTAACTATGAAATCGCCGGCAATACCGAGCTCAACGTCTACGACACCGTCGGGGCAAACGAGGTTGCAGCCATTACCCTTAATAAGATCGGCGCCCCGCTCACCGACTATCAAAAGGCTCTGCTTGCAACAAGGTCAGATGTGCCCACCATCAATGTCGCCGGCTACCTTGGTGCCGACGGGCTGCGCTACGACTTGGAATCTGAAGACAGCCCATACGCCTCGACGATCGACAAACTGCAGCGCATGCAATACCTCGAGTTCGCCAGCAAAGTTCAGTAAGCCCGCCCATTCGCTTGGACCCATCGTATTGCAAGCACGCTCGGCCCAAATGCATCGTAAATGGCTCCCGCTCGCAAACGAGGGTACAATGACGCTCGTGTCACATCACGGGGCCCCGGCCCCAACATATACAAAGGAGTCATACATGGGTTGCGAGCACGCACAGGCCGCCGGCGGACAAACGTCGCCGTCGCAATTTGAGGAGAATACGCTGTCCGAGGTCAAACGCGTCATCGCCGTGCTTTCCGGCAAGGGCGGTGTCGGCAAGTCGTTTGTCACCGGTGCCATCGCCACCGAGCTTGCCCGCCGCGGCAACAAAGTCGGCATCCTCGATGCCGACATCACCGGCCCCTCCATCCCCAAGATGTTCGGTATGAGCGGACGTCATGTCCATGCTCTCGGCAATCTCATGCTGCCCGAGATCTCAGAGCACGGGGTCAAGGTCATGAGCTCCAACCTGCTGCTCCAAAACGAGACCGATCCCGTCCTTTGGCGTGGCCCGGTTATCGCGGGCGCCATCAGGCAATTCTGGAGCGAGACCTCGTGGGGCCCCATCGACTACCTGCTGGTCGACATGCCTCCGGGAACGGGCGACGTCGCCCTCACCGTCTTCCAGTCGCTGCCCGTCGATGGCATCGTCATCGTCACGAGCCCGCAGGATCTGGTCTCGATGATCGTCGCCAAGGCGGTCAACATGGCCGAGAAGATGAACGTCCCCATTCTGGGAATCGTCGAAAACATGAGCTATATCGAGTGCCCCGATTGCGGCAAGAAGATCGAGGTCTTTGGCAAGAGCAAGCTCCCCGAGGTCGC
>CAVKNR010000039.1:0-9063 GCA_963657575.1 Sodaliphilus sp. | reverse complement strand
CGATATCGAGGCCACGGTGCGCTGCCTCACGGCCCTGGGTGCCCGCATCGAGACCGTCGATGATGGCTTCCAAGTCCATCCCACCATGAAGAGTATTGAGTTTGGCCTGCTCAAGGCACTTGCCGGCGGCACGCTCGACTGTGGCGAAAGCGGCTCCACGCTCCGCTTTATGCTGCCCGTCGCCTGCGCGCTGGGGGCTGAGGCAACCTTTGTGGGACAGGGCCGTCTGGGCGCCCGCCCGCTCTCCCCGCTCTCGGACGAGATCATTGCCGCCGGCTGCGACCTGCAGGGTCTGGGCGGCTTTCCGCTCAAGACAAGCGGCCGCATGCGCCCGGGTACCTTTATCCTGCCGGGCAACGTGAGCTCACAGTACATCTCCGGCCTGTTGCTGGCAGCCCCGCTGCTGGCCCAGCCCTCCTGTGTGCAGGTGACCGGCCTGATCGAGAGCCGCCCCTATATCAACCTGACCATCCAGGCCATGAAGGCCTTCGGCGTCGAGGTCAACGTCGAGCGTATCCCTGCCAAGAACGGCGAGCCCGAGGTCACGAACTTCCGCGTGAGCAGCGGCTCGTACCGCACGCCCGGCAGCGTGGCCGTCGAGGGCGACTGGTCCAACGCCGCCTTTTGGCTGTGCGCCGGTGCCATCGGCTCCGACCCCATCACCGTCGAGGGCGTGTCGCTGAGCTCCGCACAGGGCGACCGCAACGTGCTCGCCGCGCTCTCGCGCTTTGGCGCCCGCATCGTGCGCTCCACCAACGCCGCCACCGTGCAGTCCGACAAGCTCGCCGGCTTTGAGATGAGCGCGCACGACATCCCCGACCTGGTGCCCGTAATCTCGGCCGTGGCATCGTTGGCGCAGGGTCGCACGTTCATCCGCGATTGCGCCCGCCTGCGCATCAAGGAATCCGATCGCTTGGCCACCACCACCCGCGAGCTCACCGCGCTGGGCGCACAGGTGCGCATTGCCGGCGACGACCTCATCATCAAGGGTGTCGACGCCTTTACCGGCGGCGAGGTCGATTCGCACAACGACCACCGCATCGCCATGATGGCTGCTATTGCTGCAAGCCGTGCCACCGGCGAGGTCGTAATCCACGGCGCCGAGGCCGTCAACAAGTCCTATCCCGATTTCTTTGACCACTACCGCCTACTGGGCGGCAAGGTCACGCTCGAGGAGGAATAGCATGTCCTCGACCTTTGGTAACGTTTTGCACTTAAGCATCTTCGGCCAGTCGCACTCCCCCGCCATCGGCTGCTCGCTCGATGGTGTCCCCGCGGGCATCGCTGTGGACCAGGAGACGCTGCAGGCCTTTTTGGACCGTCGTGCCCCCGGTCGCGACGAGACCGCAACCAAGCGCCGCGAGGCCGACGCCGCGCATATCATTGCCGGTGTAGTCGATGGACACACCACTGGCGCACCCATCGCAGCAATTATCGAGAACACCAACACGCGCTCCAAAGACTATTCCGAGCTGCGCCGCAAACCACGCCCCGGGCACGCAGACTTTCCCGCGCGCGTGAAGTACCACAACATGCACGACGTCGCCGGCGGCGGGCACTTCTCCGGCCGTCTGACGGCCCCCCTATGCATCGCCGGCGGCATCGCACTGCAGGCGCTCGAGGCCCGTGGCATCAAGGTCATGGCGCACGTCGCGCAGATCGGTGGCATCTCCGACCTGCCCATGGACGACATGGTCTATCGCGAGGCCGATCGCAAGGCGATCCTTACGAACGACCTGCCCTGCATCGACGCAGCCGCAGCCGGTCGCATGCGCGAGGAAATTCTGGCCGCGCGCGACGAACTCGACAGCATCGGCGGCATTGTGGAGTGCGGCATCTACGGGCTTCCCGCGGGCATCGGCGACCCCATGTTCGATGGCATCGAAAACCGCATCGCGCAAATCGCCTTTGGTATTCCCGCCGTAAAGGGCGTGGAGTTTGGCATGGGCTTTGCGGTGGCAGCCATGCGCGGCAGCGAGAACAACGATCCGTACCGCGTAGATGCCGAGACCGGCGAGATTGCAGTCGAGTCCAATAACGCCGGCGGCATCCTGGGCGGCATCTCCACCGGCGCACCCGTCATGTGGCGTATGGCCGTGAAGCCGACGCCCTCTATCGGTCGCGAGCAGCAGACCGTGGACATGGACGCCATGGAAAACGCCGAGCTCTCGGTCCACGGCCGTCACGATCCCTGCATCGTCCCGCGCGCCGTCCCCGTAGCCGAGGCAGCCGCCGCCTTCGCGATTTGGGACGCCCTCCTCGAGGACGCCGCCCAGCTTTAGTCCACCCACCCCAAGGGTAGTTAATTTGGGACGGGGCTATTTTAGCTACCCCCATATGCCAGTTGATATTTGCCCTGGCTCTCATCGATTCGTCGACAATCAAAGGGTAGCTAAAAAAGCCCCGTCCCAAATTAACTACCCCAGGCAACCATTCACGAAAGGGGCCTCCATGGACCTTGCCGATATTCGCCAGGCCATCGATGGCATCGACACCACGCTGCTCAACAGCTTTGTCGAGCGCATGGACATTGCCACCGAAGTCGCCAAATCCAAGATCGAGATGGGTAAGGCCGTCTTCGACCCCGCCCGCGAGCGCTCCAAGCTCAACAACCTCGCCAGCCGCGCACCCGAGCGCTACGAGGCCCAGACCATCACACTGTTCCGCCTCCTCATGAGCATGAGCAAGGCCGAGCAGCAGCGCTACATCAACGAGCTCAGGGGCACCACGGTGTCGCAAAAAGCCCGCGCCACGGCCGCAGCCTTTGACACACCCTTCCCCCAGACGGCCACCGTCGCCTGCCAGGGCGTTGAGGGCGCCTACAGCCAGATCGCCGCATGCAAGCTCTTCGACGTGCCCGATATTGCCTTCTTTGATACCTTCGAGGGCGTCATGCGCGCCGTGCGCGACGGCTTCTGCGAGTTTGGCGTGTTGCCCATCGAAAACTCCACCGCCGGCTCGGTCAACGCCGTCTACGACCTGCTCGCACAGTTCGACTTCCATATCGTGCGCTCGCTGCGCCTCAAGATCGATCACAACCTGCTCGTCAAACCCGGCACCAAGCTCGCCGACGTGCGCGAGGTCTACAGCCACGGCCAAGCCATTGCCCAGTGCGCCGGCTTTATCGAGGGCCACGGCCTGCATGCCACCAAGTACCCCAACACCGCCATGTCGGCCGAGATGGTCGCCAACTCCGAACGCACCGACGTCGCCGCCATCGCCTCGCGCAGCTGTGCGGCGCTCTACGGCTTGGAGGTGCTGAAGCCCAACATCCAGGACTCGGACAACAACTACACGCGCTTTGTCGTCATCAGCCGCGAGCCGCGCGTCTATCCCGGTGCCAACCGCACCTCGCTCATGATCACCACGGCCAATGAGCCGGGCGCCCTCTACCGCGTGCTCGAGCGATTCTACGCGCTCAACATCAACCTCATCAAACTTGAGAGCCGCCCCATCCCCGGCCACGACTTTGAGTTTATGTTCTACTTTGACTTGGACTGCCCCTTTGGCAGCAAGGCCCTCGACGACCTGCTCGACTCGATCGACGACGTATGCGAGAGTTTCACCTACTTTGGCAGCTACACAGAGGTGCTCTAGATGACCGATACCGCCGCAACCCGTCCCTACGGCGTGCTGGGCCGCGTGCTGAGCCACAGCTACACCCCGACCATCTACAAAGAGCTCGCAGGCCTGGAGTACGTGCGTTTTGAGCGCGAGCCCGAGGATCTTGAGGCTTTTATGACGGGTGACGAGTGGGAGGGCACCAACGTGACCATCCCCTACAAGCGCGCCGTCATGGAGTATCTGGACGAGCTGAGTCCGCTGGCCGAGCGCATGGGCAACGTCAACACCATCACACGCCTACCCGACGGTCGCCTGCGCGGCGACAACACCGACTACTTCGGTTTTCAGTGCCTGGTCGAGGAGCTGGGGGTTGAGGTTGCCGGCAAGAAGGCTCTCGTACTCGGCGCCACTGGCGGCGCCGGTACCACGGCAAGTATGGTGCTGGGAGACCTAGGCGCCATCGTCGTACCCGTGGGTCGCACGAGCGAGGTCAACTACGGCAACATCGCGCAGCAGTCCGACGCCGCCCTGCTCGTCAACTGCACGCCTGCCGGCATGTTCCCCCACTGCCCCGACGCGCCCTGCACGCTCGAAGGGCTCGATGCGCTCGAGGGCGTCATCGACATTGTCTACAACCCCGCCCGCACGGGCCTGATGCTCGAGGCCGAGCGCCGCGGCATCCCCTGCATCGGTGGCCTGCTTATGCTTATTGCCCAGGCGGCACAAGCTGTCGAGCGCTATACCGGCAAAGCCACCCCGCGCGAGCGCATCCTGGATGTGACTGAGCGCCTGTCCCGCCGCGAGCAGAACATCGCGCTGATCGGCATGCCGGGCTCGGGCAAGACCCGCGTGGGCGAGCGGATCGCAATGCTGACGGGACGCGAGCATATCGACCTCGATCGCGCCCTTGAAGAGCGTCTGGGCATGCCCTGCGCCGACTTTATCGTCGAGCGCGGCGAGACGGCGTTCCGCGAACAGGAGACGGCGGCGCTGGCCGACATCTCCAAGCGCAGCGGCCTGGTGCTTTCCACCGGCGGCGGCGTGGTCACGCGCGACGAGAACTACCCGCTGCTGCACCAGAATAGCCAGATCGTGATGCTCAACCGCAAGCTCGACGAGCTCGCCCACAAGGGCCGCCCCATCACCGCGCGCGACGGCATCGATAAGCTGGCTGAACAGCGCATGCCACGCTACCGCGCCTGGGCCGACTACATCATCGACTCACGAGACTGCGCCGCCAACACCGCCCGTGCCATCCTCGACACCCTCCCACCCGCTCTCTAACCAAAACCACCACAAAGGGGACAGGCACCTTTGTGGTGGTTTCTCGACTGCAAAGGAAGCAACCATGAAAGCACTCGTCATCAACGGCCCCAACCTCAACATGCTCGGCATTCGCGAGCCGGGCATCTATGGCAGCGACAACTACGACCGCTTAGTGCAGATCTGCCAGGAGGCAGGCGCCGCACAGGGCTTCGACGAGGTCGAGGTCTTCCAGTCCAACCACGAGGGCAACATCGTCGACAAGATCCAGGAGGCCTACGGCAAGGTCGACGGCATCGTCATCAACCCGGCTGCCTACACGCATACGAGCGTGGCGATCCTCGACGCACTCAAGGCCGTCGCCATCCCTGCCGTCGAGGTCCACATCAGCGCCGTCGAGACCCGCGAGGACTTCCGCCAGGTGAGCTATGCACGCCTAGCCTGCTTCGCCACCATTACGGGCGAAGGCCTGATGGGCTACGCCCACGCGCTGGAGCTGCTGAGGGAGTGTCTCGAAGAGTAGCCTCGCGATCAAATCCATCAGCGCCGATTCACACGCCAATAAAACCAATGCCGGCAGTAGCACCTCGCTGCTGCCGGCAATTTATTACTGACATATAATCGTTGCAGTCACACAACGTCTGGAGACGCGTATGTTAAGCATCCATCTGGGAGATTACCCCGGTTCCATCTACGATACCGAGACCTATTTTAGGAACTCATACTTGGACTCATGGTTCGAAGATCCCATGGCCGCACAGATCATTAAAGGTGTTGACGGTTCGGAGCTCATCGGCCCCCACAACATCATCAGCAAACAGCTCGGTTCGATTACACCCCTCGAGCTTTCCGGCGGCGTTAAGACGCTGCTGCTGGTGCGCAATCTCCCAAACATGGTGTTCAATGCATCCACTTGCGGAGATAACTGCGCCCGCTGGCTGCTCAAAATTGGCAAAGAGCAGGATGTGCTGGTAACCCTTTACCACATCATGAAATTTCCCTGGAAGCGTTTTGAGATTCGCATCAATAACGACGGCCGCATCGTCAGGAACATGCAGGAGTTCGTCGGTGCCACCAATGATTTTCTGGATGTTGATGAGTAATGAAAGGATCACACACCGTTGTCGTGGAGCGCGCAAAAGTCAAATACACGCTCACCTTTAAACGCAATATTTCCTTCATCCGCGGCAACAGCGGCACGGGCAAAACGACGCTCATCTCGATGATTCGCGACTACAACGACCGAGGACCGGAAAGCGGCGTTGCACTCAGCTGCGACGTGCCTTGTGAAACGCTTTCCGGCAGACGCTGGGAGCGCGAGCTTTCGATCATCGAAGATTCAATCGTCTTTCTAGATGAGGGCAACGAGTTTATCTACTCAAAGGACTTCGCCAAAACCGTAAACGGCTCGTCCAACTATTTTGTTCTGATATCTCGTCGCGATGCCAACGAGCTCCTCTACAGCGTTGATGAGATCCTGAAGTTAGTCAACACGACGAGTAAAACAATCAATGGCCGCAAGAGCGACAGGCGCTTCTACTCGGTGACCAAGCCGCTATATGACCACACGGCAAGCATGCTGTATCAGGATCTAAATGTTGGATTCGAGGTACCCGACGCCGTAGTTGTCGAGGATAGCAAATCTGGCTATCAATTCTACGACGCTCTTTGCAACCGGCTCGGAATCCCCTGCTATACCGCCACCGGCGTAGCAAATCTAAAGCGGACAATTCACGAATGCCCCGAGCAAAACGTTCTTGCCATTGGAGACGGCGCAGCGTTTGGTCCCTACATCGAAAAGGTGCTCGGACAGCGCGTTTACAAGAACGTTCGCTTGTTCCTCCCGGAATCATTCGAGTGGACACTTCTGCAATCTGGCCTCATTCCCAGTAACGACATTCCAAAAATCCTCAAGGATCCTTCGAGCTATATCGAAAGCCGCGACTACCTAAGCTGGGAACGATTCTTCACCGACGTATTGATCAAGTACTCGGCAGACACTCGCTACGCCTACAGAAAGGCAAAGCTCAATGAGCAGTACCTGAGGCCGCAGGCGATGAATGCAGTTGCAAACGTCTTGCCCGAGTGCCTGAAGGCAGACTAGACAGACTAGATATAGTGGGGAGGGCCAAGTTGGTCCTCCCCGTTTTTGTTACGCCTTCTTGATCACGTACACCAACCCTATGTCGCACCCGCAGCGCACAATCGACGCAAAGAGCCATGGTACTGGCAGCGTTAAAAGCAACGGCATCGTCTGCCAAGGGATAAACCAGTCAACCGCATGAAAGGCAAAGACGGCAAGGCTTGCCTGTCCGCAGAACGCTCGCACCACCGCTTCGGCCTAAACGTATACCCGGCAAGAATAAAGAACACCGGCATGTGAAAAAGCCCAGACCACCAAGCGGTCTGGGCTTAATAAACGATGGTGCTCCATGGCGGATTCGAACCGTCGACCTTGGGATTAGAAGTCCCCTGCTCTATCCAACTGAGCTAATGGAGCAAATAGCCGCACGCCCAAGCAAGCGCAAGCCTGTCAGGCGCAAGTAATTATAACCTAGTTGAACTGCTCGCGATACGCCTTGCAGACCTCATCAACCGGGCCGTCCATGCGAAGGTCACCCTTCTCAATCCAAACGGCACGCTGGCAGATGCGCTCAACCTGCTCCATAGAGTGCGAAACGAACAGAACCGTCACGTCGCCGCTCTGGATAAAGTGCTGGATACGGTCCTCGCACTTCTGCTGGAAGAACACATCACCGACGGACAACGTCTCGTCAACGATCAGAATATCGGGCTCGGTAATCGTCGCGATTGCAAAGGCGATACGCGCCACCATGCCCGAGGAGAAGTTCTTAAGCGGCATATCGACAAAGTTCTGCAGCTCAGCGAATTCGATAATGCCGTCAAAGTTGGCATCGATGAACTCCTTGGTATAGCCAAGCAGGGCGCCGTTCAGATAGATGTTCTCGCGGGCGGTCAGCTCGGGGTCAAAGCCGGCACCAAGCTCAATCAGCGGCGCAATGTTACCGTGCACCTTAACGCTGCCCTCGCTAGGCTCAAGCACACCGGCGATAATCTTGAGCATCGTAGACTTACCGGAACCATTGGTGCCAACCAGACCCACAACCTCGCCGCGATGAATATCAAACGAGATGTGCTTAAGCGCCCTAAACTCCTCAAAGAACAGCTCGTGCTTGGCAAGCTTAATGAAGTACTCCTTGAGGTTGGTCAGCGACTCGGACGCCATGTTAAAGATCATGGTGACGTCGTCGACCTCGACAGCCAGAGGCTGCTCGCTGTAATCAACAACAGATTCAGTCATCACAGCACTCCTTAGATGTAGAGGATGAACTTGCGCTCGGACTTATGGAACACGGTATAGCCAATAATAAGCGCAAGAACCGCCCAGGCAACGCACATACCAAACGTCATAAGCGAGGGCGTAGTCTGGAACAGGAAGATATCGCGCATAAACTGCAGGTAGTTGAACATGGGGTTCGCATACATCAAGATACGCACGAGATGCGGCATTTGCGCAATATAGTCAGTCGTCCAGAAGATGGGCGTAATGTAAGTCCACGCCGTAATGACGACGCTCCACAGATGCATAACGTCGCGGAAGAAGACCGTAAGGGCAGAGAGCATCATGCCCAGGCCCATGCAGAAGCACATAAGCAGCAGCAGGCAAACCGGCAGCAGAATAAGGTGCCAAGAAGGCATAACGCGGAACCACAGCATGACGATGGCGACGGCGACCAGCGAGAAGGCAAAGTTGACCAGCGAGAAGAGCACCTTCTGCACCGGGAAGACCCAGCGGTGCACCTTAACCTTCTTGAGCAGAGGGGCAGCGCCCACGATCGACGTCAGGGCCTGGTTAGTAGACTCGGACATGACGGCAAAGGTAATGTTACCCACGATCAAGTACAGCGGGTACATCTCGGGCGTCATTGAGCCATTGCGGCCCTGGCCAAAAATCGTCGAGAACACGATGGCCATGACGATCATCATCAGAAGCGGGTTGAGCACCGACCATGCGACGCCCAGAACGCTACGGCGATACTTGATCTTAAAATCCTTGGTAACCAGCTGACGAAGGATAAACGCGTCCTTCTCAAATTCGTTCTTAGCAAACGTCGCAGGCAGACTGCGAGTTTCTTGTTGCTTTGTCTGATCCGACACGGATGCAACTCCTTTACTCGTAATCGTTGACAAACGAACAGTATAGACCCGACGGCC
>CAVKNR010000038.1:0-9204 GCA_963657575.1 Sodaliphilus sp. | reverse complement strand
CAAAAGCAATTTATCCCCTGCTTTGACCACAAGACGCGCATGTGGCGCGGCCTCACTCGCAAGCCCCTTGAGGACGCTCTGACGACCTGGATCGAGTCGCTCGGCATTCGCCTGCTCCCCCGCCATGAGCTTATCGACCTTATTGAGGACACGAACGGCAGAATAACCGGAACCGTGCTCTACGACCTCACCGAAGATCGAATCGTGCCCTTTGCTGCCAAGGCCACGATCATCGCAGCCGGTGGCACAGGCGGCCTGTTTGAGCGCAGCCTTACGTCGGCCGATGTGCTCAGCTCCTCGCAGGCCATCGCACTCGCGCACGGCGCATCGCTTACTAATATAGAGTTCATGCAGATGATGCCCGGCTTCATCGAGCCCAAGCGCAACCTGGTCTTCAACGAGAAAACCTGGCGCTACGTACATGTAGACCAGCCGGCAGATATTGCCGACGACAAGCTGGACGACCTGCTCGAGCAGCGCTCTGGATATGGTCCTTTCACGTCACGCTTGGCCTCCCGCGCTATCGATCTTGCCATCGATCAGGCAGGCGCCGAAGGCCTGACGCTCCGCTACGACTTCCCCCGCGAGGATGTCCCAGAGTTTGTGCAGACCTTTGCCACCTGGCTGCAAGACGAGCACGGCATCGCCCCGACTGACGAGATGCGCGTTGCGATGTATGCCCACGCCGCTAACGGCGGCATCAAGATCGATAAGACCGCGTACACGGGCGTTGAGGGCCTCTACGCTTGCGGCGAGGCGACAGGCGGCATGCACGGAGCCGACCGCATTGGTGGCTTATCAAGTGCCAACGGCATCGTGTTCGGGCGCATCGCGGGCGCATCGGCAGCCCTTGCAGCGCAGAAGGAGCCTGAGGCAGCCCTGAAGGCGGATATCACCCTCCCCCAGTACGGCATTGCCACAACAGATGCCGAACGCCTGACACACAGCCTTAGGCACACGATGAGCACCTATTGCATGATCAACAGGACCGAAACAGGCCTATCCGAGGCCCTGCAACAGCTTGAAAGTCTGCAAGACAAGGCCATGGCGCTGAGCAAGCCGCATGCCGATGACAGCGAGATCGCAGCCCTCGCCCGCCTGCAATCGCAGATTCTGCTGGCACAGGAAATGGTCAAAGCCATGCGCAAGCGAACCGAAAGTCTCGGGTCGCACTATCGAGCGGATTAAACCGGACACCTATCTAAAGCAGAACACAACCAATCGATATCCATGGGCCCCGTGAGCTCGAAGCAGCACGGGGCCCATTCGTGTCCGCACGACAGCGTATCCTTATTCTGAATACAGAGCGGGCAAAGCCCGCATAGAAAATAGACCAGCGAGGAGGAAATATGGACAGTAGAGATATCGAGAAGTGGCGTATCGAACTTGATAGCTACGCCAATGTGGAAGACGGCGTTGAGTATTGGCTCGCACGCGATTTAATGGAACCCATGGGGTACACTCGATGGGAGAACTTCGCCGAAGTTGTTAAGAGGGCAAAAGTCTCATGCGAAACAAACAAAACTCCAGTTGATTCCCATTTTCGTGACACCACGAAAATGGTAACTGCCGGTGTCGCCGCTCGCGCGGTTAAAGACTACAAACTTACGCGCTATGCATGCTATTTAATCGCACAGAACGGAGATTCAAACAAGCCAGAGATCGCGCTCGCCCAGGCATACTTTGCCGTGCAGACGCGCCGCCAAGAGCTCATAGAGCAGCGCTTCGCAGAGATTCAGCGCTTGCAGGCGCGTCACTCGCTATCCGATTCAGAGAAACAGCTCTCGGGTATTGCGTTCAAACGCGGCGTGGACTCCAAAGGATTCGCGATCATCAAGTCGAAGGGCGATGAGGCGTTATTCGGCGGCAGAAGCACGGCGGAAATGAAGCAGCAGCTCGGCGTACCCAAGAGAGCGGCATTGGCGGACAGGTTAGCCGATGTCCTCATCAAAGCAAAGGACCTTACGAACTCGATGACGGCCTTCAACGCCGAGGAACACGACCTGTACGGCCTGGACCAGATCAAGCAAGAGCACGTCGAGAACAACACAAGCGTGCGTGGCAGCCTCATCGACCGCGGAATTGTCCCCGAGAACCTACCGCCTGCCGAGGATACAAAAAAGCTCGAGCGTCGCGTGAAGACAGACGAGAAGAAACTCAAGGAGGGTACTGACGGTTTTACCGATCCCCAGGGTAGGCTCGATCTGTGAAAGCGGCTGTGCCCTTTCGGGTTCGACCCCATGCGAGGTCAACAAAAAAGCGACCAGCCTGAGCCAGTCGCTTTAACGATCTTTGGGTGGGCCGTCAGGGGGTCAGCCTGCTGCGCAGGCGGTCGCTGCGGCGCTTCGCGCCTTGCGCGCTGCGCTGGCAAATGCTTACGCATTTCCTCAGCTCCGCGCCCTTTCGGGTTCGACCCCATGCGAGGTTAACAAAAAAGCGACCAGGCTAAGCCAGTCGCTTTAAAATACTTTAGGTGGGCCGTCAGGGGGTCGAACCCTGGACCTTGGGATTAAGAGTCCCCTGCTCTACCAACTGAGCTAACGACCCAAAGCTAAAGTCCGTTATGGCGGACTTTAGAGGAGATATCGTGTGGTGGGCCGTCAGGGGTTCGAACCCTGGACCTTGGGATTAAGAGTCCCCTGCTCTACCAACTGAGCTAACGACCCGATATCAACACGAAGCAAGAACTGGGGTGGGTAAAGGGACTCGAACCCTCGACCTACGGGACCACAACCCGTCGCTCTAGCCAACTGAGCTACACCCACCGTGTCCTGTGCGCTTCGCGCTCGACTATTATTGCAAGGAACGCCACGCGATGCAAGCCCCAATTTTCAAGAATTTTGAAAAGAGTTTTTCGAGCGCGTTTCGAGCAATTCCCACCGGTTCCATAGGAGTAAACTTGCCCCACTGCAAATCCTCGAAAGGACCGGCATGAAAGAACTCTCCAACCGCACGGCAACATTTACCGATTCGGTCATCCGCCGCATGACACGCATCTCCAATAAGTACGATGCCGTCAACCTGTCTCAGGGCTTCCCCGACTTCGATCCTCCGGCGCAGCTGCTCAACAGCCTGAGCACCATCGCCGCCGACCCCAAGCCGCTCTACCACCAGTACTCCATTACCTGGGGCTCCCAGGCCATGCGCGAGGCGCTCGCCGCCAAACAGGAGCACTTTATGGGCATGCCGATCGACCCCAACCAGAATATCGTGGTCACCTGCGGCTCCACCGAGGCCATGATGGCCGCCATGATGACGGTTACGAACCCCGGAGACAAGGTCGTCATCTTCTCGCCGTTCTACGAGAACTACGGCGCTGACACCATTCTCTCGGGTGCCGAGCCCATCTATGTGCCGCTCAACCCGCCCACGTTCGACTTTGACCGCGAGACGCTCGAGGCAGCCTTCCGCGACAACGACCCCAAGGCCATCGTCCTGTGCAACCCTTCCAACCCTTGCGGCAAGGTCTTTACGCGCGAGGAGCTCACCTTCATCGCCGACCTCTGCAAAAAGTACGACGCCTACTGCATTACCGACGAGGTATACGAGCACATCGTCTACGCGCCCCACGAGCACGTCTATATGGCCACGCTGCCCGGCATGTTCGAGCGAACCATCAGCTGCAGCTCGCTGTCTAAGACGTACTCCATCACCGGTTGGCGCCTGGGCTACACCATCGCCCCGGCCCAGATCACCGAGCGTATCAAGAAGGTCCACGACTTTCTCACCGTGGGTGCCGCCGCTCCCCTGCAGGAAGCCGTTGTCACCGCCCTCAACTTCGACGACAGCTATTACGATGAGGTCCTCGACCTCTACACCGCCAAACGCGACCTGTTCTGCCAGGGGCTCGATAGCATCGGTCTTGAGCATAACGTGCCGCAGGGCGCCTACTACGTCATGATGGACATCTCTGAGTTTGGCTATGACAGCGACCTCGAATTCTGCGAGGACCTCGCATCCAAGGTGGGCGTGGGCGCCGTGCCCGGCTCGAGCTTCTTCCGCGAGCCCGTCAACCATCTGATTCGTTTCCACTTTGCCAAGCGGGACGAGACGCTTAACGCTGCACTGGAGAACCTCAAGTCGCTACGTGATAAAATCAAGCCGCGCGGGTAAGGACGGCCCGGCAACTAAAGCAACCATAGAAGCCCCGCACCGCCCGCCACGTTGCGAGGCTTCTTTTTATAGCGCTTTCTTAAATGGTTTAGAGCCCTATACTTTAGTCACGGAGCAACTCGTCCCAGAGAGAGGAATACTATGGCAGAACAGCAGCTTATCGGAGCGCTCGAGGCCGGCGGCACCAAGATGGTCTGCGCCACGGGCTATGCAGACGGTACGGTCCTGGAGCGTGAGCAGATCGCGACCACGACCCCGCAGGAGACCGTTGAGGCCGTCAATGCATGGTTTGCCGACAAGGGCATCGCCGCGCTGGGCATCGGCGCCTTTGGACCCACCGCAGTCAACCCTGCCTCGCCCCAATACGGCAAGATCCTGGAGACGCCCAAAACGGCATGGCGCTACTTCGACCTGCTGGGCACCATCCAAAACGAGCTCAATATTCCCTGCGGCTACGACACCGACGTCAACGTTGCCTGCTTGGGCGAGGTCACCTTTGGTTGCGCCCAGGGCCTCACGGACGTGGTCTACCTGACCATCGGCACCGGTGTGGGCGCCGGCGTGCTCTCGGGCGGTAAGCTCGTACACGGCATGATGCATCCCGAGGCCGGCCACATCCTGGTCACGCGCGACCCGCGCGACACCATCGGCGAGCATAGCGCTTGCCCCTTCCATGACAACTGCCTCGAGGGCCTCATCGCCGGCCCCGGCGTTAAAAAGCGCTGGGATGGCAAGAGCGCCGGAGACATGGCCGATGACCCAGAGGCCATGGACCTGCTCGCAGGCTATCTAGCACAGGCGCTCATGACCTACACGCTGTGCTACGCGCCGCAAAAGATCATCATCGGCGGCGGTGTGGCCGACCACACCCCCATCGTGCCGCTCGCACGCAAAAAGTGTGCCGAGATGCTCAACGGCTATATCGTCACGCCCGAGGTCAACGACATCGATAACTACATCGTCAACAACAGCCTCGAGGGCAAGCAGGGCATTATGGGCTGCCTGGCCCTGGGCGCACAGGCGCTTCAGTAGCAGACGCACCCACAGGGCGTGGCGCGCCCAGCAAATCCGACCTACGGAACGACGTCACCACGCCTCATATAAGCCCTCAAATAAAAAAGGCCGCCTAGGACCAAAGAATACGTCCTAGGCGGCCTTTTTAGCGCACATCAGCGACCGTAAGAGATATCGGAGCACAACGCCCGTTGCCGCTCCACAGCAGTCGATCATCACATCGGTGATCATGCCGGCGCGTCCCGGCACAAAGAGCTGAATCGTCTCGTCGATCGAGGGAATCAGCAGCAGGAACACCGCCGTGGGCAGCAGCACGTCAAAGGTGCGCCGGCCCTCGAAATCAAAGGCGTGCGTTGCCAAGATGCCGAGCACCATATACTCGGTAAAATGCGCGCACTTGCGAACAACAAAGTTGGTCACCCATTCATATGGAAGTCCCACGCTGTGCAGGAAACCGCGGATAGCTTCCATGACCGTTAGGCTCAGCGAGCCCGACCCCGAGCCGGGAACCAGCGAATTGCCCCAGATCAAGAGCGCCATCAGGCAGGTTACAACCGCCCATTTTCGATTGATCTTAACCATGCAGAAGTTATGCCTCCGCGCGGAGCGGCGCGAAGCTGGCGGTACCGCCCTCGATAACGCTCAGATAGGCACGGCCCGTACGCTTGGCGGTTGAGGACTGCAGGCGCTCGATCTCTTCCTCGAGGATCTGATTGACGCGCTCGTGACGACGGTTTTCCATAATGCCGGCGGCAATAGCCTCGGCCCGCTCGATGCTCTCGCGCGAGATACGGGCAGTATCCTCGGGGAACACAGCACTGTGACGGCCGACATAGGCGGGGGCAGCAGGCTGAGGGACAGCGACGGGAGCGGGGGCTGCAACAGGAGCGGGCTCGTCAATCTCATCCAGAATCGCGGTGGCGGCGGCCCACATATCCTCGTGGCCCGAGTAATCGGCCATGGGGACATCAACCTCGAGCGAGGCGTCCGGAAGGTCGCCGGTGGCGATGCGATCTTGGGCATCAATCGATGCGGTGATGGCTGCAGGCTCATCGAGGTCATCGAGATCGATGTCCGCGGCACCGGAGATGATAGGCATGCTGGCGAGGTTTGCGTTGTACGGCGCAGCCTCAGCCGCCTGCTGCTGGGCAGGAGCGCCCCAAAGCGAGCTTTCGGCGGCACGGCGGGCGGCAACGGCCTCCTCGTCCGCGGCCATGGCTTCATCAACGTACGAATTGTCGGCAGAAGCGTTCGCGTCCGCCGAGGTAGCGCTGTAGGCGTTATTGGCTGCCGCGTTGGCGACGAGTGCCACGAAAGCCGCCGTGCTGCCCGCAGGGGCGGCCTGGGAGCCAGACACGGCGCGTGCCGCGGCGGCGATGTCGTCGCGATTGAAGGAGCCGGTCTGCCCGCCGTTGGTGAGCTCGTCGATGGCGACTTGATAGACGTCGCGCGAGTGTGCAGGGTCGCAGCTCACCGGCGAATCGTCGTCGAGCATACTGTCGATCATGGACCAAGCCTCGTCCTCGTCCATAGCATCTGCGGCTCGAGCGATGGTAGGGACACCATCATCGGCATGACGGCGCTGGAACGCACCAGTCAGGCCGGAAAGGAATGCCGAGGTAGACTGCTCCGCCTGAGCCTGAGAAGCAGAAGCCGCAGCGTAAGGAGTCGCATCCTGCTGCTGAGCTGAAATCGAGGCGGTCTTGAACTCGCTTTGATGCTGATTGAGATTGGCGGCACCGCCCATGGTATCGGGCTGGAACAGACGCTCTTCACGCTGCGCACGATACTCGGAGATACCCAGCGAAGCGGCATAGATGCCCACGCCCGCCACCGCGCCCACGGCGAAGGGAACCGCACCCGCCGCGACCGTCTCGTTCACCGACGAAAACGGCAGCGTCGCGGCATACATAACCACGGGAGCGGCAAGGCCGATCCCGCACGAAAGTCCGGCAAGGACTGCTCGTTGTGTTGCATCAGAAGAAGCCATGAGCTCTCCCCATCTTCCAGCACCCAAATCGCATCATTCAGTTGGCTGCGCGAGAGAAGATGAAGCGGGGCTATGCCCCAAAGCAACGGTATATGGTTCGTTTCATCTGCGTTTTCCGTCGCGAAGCTTAAAAGCTATTATGCGAAACCGCTCTGTCGATTGCAAGCGACGATGTCGGATTGAAACGGGAAACCTGCTGCTTGCCAGTCTTATGGTCAAAATAGCGCGGAGCGGCGATATAGAAAAGGGCCGAGGCTCAAAGCCCCGACCCTTTATTGCATTGATGACTATCGCTGCGTGTAGATGACAACCTAGAACGTCTGCTCGTAGTCGCTGTGTTTTTTGGCCGAACGCACCAGGAACTCCTGGTTGGTGTTGGTGCCCTTAAGACCCTTGATAAACGATGCGGCCGCGCGCTCGGTGTTGTTCATGCCGGCAAGAATGCGACGCAGGCCAAAGACAAACGGACGCATCTGCTCGTCAACCAACAGGTCCTCGTTACGCGTACCGGAGGCAACGGGGTCGATAGCCGGGAAGATGCGGCGGTCGGCCAGGTCGCGGTCGAGCTTGAGCTCCATGTTGCCGGTGCCCTTGAACTCCTCAAAGATGACCTCGTCCATCTTGGAGCCGGTGTCGATGAGGGCAGAGGCCAGGATGGTGAGCGAGCCACCGTTCTCGATATTGCGGGCTGCGCCCAGGAAGCGCTTGGGCGGATACAGTGCCGCCGAATCGACGCCGCCCGAAAGGATGCGGCCTGAGGCGGGCGCCGCCAAGTTGTAGGCGCGGGCAAGACGCGTGATGGAGTCGAGCACCACCACGACATCGCCGCCCAGCTCCACGATGCGCTTGGCGCGCTCGATGACGAGCTCTGCCACACGAGTGTGGTTGTCGGCGGGCATATCGAAGGTCGACGCCACAACCTCGCCCTTGATGGAACGCTGCATATCGGTAACCTCTTCGGGGCGCTCGTCGACGAGCAGGCAGATGAGGTGCACCTCGGGGTTGTTAATCGAGATAGACTGGCAGATCTTCTTGAGGATTGTGGTCTTGCCGGCCTTGGGCGGGGACACGATCAAGCCACGCTGACCCTTGCCGATCGGCGACACGATGTCGATGGCGCGACCGGTAATGGAGTCCTTGCCATGCTCCATGCGCAGCGGCTCGTTGGGATAGACCGGGGTGAGGTCACCGAACTTGGGGCGGTTGCGAATCTGCTCGGGGTCTAGACCGTTGACGGTCGTGATTTTGGCGAGGCCGGCGCGCTTGTCGCCGCCGCGCGAAGGACGAAGCGAGCCCTCGATGACGTCGCCCGTGCGCAGACGCGCGGAGCGGATGAGGTAGGCGGGCACGAAGGCGTCGTCGTTGGACTTCATGTAGCCATGGGCATGGATGATACCGGAGCTGTCCGGACGAATCTGCAGGATGCCCTTGATGTCGCGGAAGCCCTCGGCCTTCGCGGCGGTGACGTAGATCTCCTCGACGAGCTCGGCTTTCTTCTTGCCGGTCGTCTCGATCTCGAACTCCTTGGCCTTCTCGCGCAGCTCGGCGACCTTCATGGCCGCGAGCTCCTCGCGCGAAAGCGTGGGCTCGGTGGGAGCGGCATTACGCTCCTTGTTGCGCTGCTTGCGATCGCGCTGACGGTTGCGGCGGTCGTTGTTGCGCTCGTCCTTGCGCTCGTTGCGCTCGTCGTTACGCTTGTGCTGGCGACGGTTGGGGCGAGCGCCGTCTTCGGCCTCGGCGGGCGCGGCGCCATC
Organism: Sodaliphilus sp.; assembly: GCA_963657575.1. Lineage (GTDB taxonomy): Bacteria > Actinomycetota > Coriobacteriia > Coriobacteriales > Coriobacteriaceae > Collinsella. The sequence goes on along the minus strand of CAVKNR010000038.1, from coordinate 333 downwards.
GGTTGCGGCGGCGTCGGCATTGGCCGCAGCGGCGCCATTGGCCTCGGCGCCGGAATCGACCTGTGCTTCGACATCAGCCTGCTGCTCGGACGCCTTGGCCTTAGCGGACTTCTTACGACCGCGCTTGGGCTTCTCGGACGCAGGCTGTTCGACGTCCTGGGGCTCGGCGGCATCAATCGATGAATCGGCGGTCGTCTCGGCGGAATCCTCGGACGCACCCTTCTTGGCAGCCTTGGCCTTGGACGTGCGCTTAGCAGCAGTACGACGGCTGCGACCGGGACGGACGTCGGCAGGCTCGACATCGGCGGGAGCGGCCTCGGAAGTCGTGGCATC
>CAVKNR010000037.1:0-9256 GCA_963657575.1 Sodaliphilus sp. | reverse complement strand
CCGGCGGCGACATCGTCACCGGTGCCGCTACGGTCATTCTGGCGATGGGCGCCGGTAAGAAGGCCGCCGTTTCCATCACCAAGAGCCTGCTGGGCGAGTAATCACCTACAGCACTAGCCACCAAACGGCAAAGCCCCCGTCGAGCACACGCCCGGCGGGGACTTTTTCTATGCCGGCCGCCCGACCGCCACGATGGGGACAGGCACCTTTGTGGTGGTTGGGGGCCTGGTCGGCAAACTAATTCCGGCGTTTGTCTCAATCTGTAACAGTTAGGCCCCGTTGAGCATCGTAGTTGTTACAGATCAAGATATTGTGCGAACATCCGCCTGTTCATCTCAATCTGCAACAGTTAGAGACCAAATTCCCCGCTACGTGTTACAGATCAAGACGTTAGGTTGGCGGCTGAACAGTTCATCTCAATCTGTAACACCTGGAGCCCAAATATCTGGCTCGGTGTTACAGATTGAGATTTTACTAACGCCGAGAATGGGCGCTGTCGCCAAAACCTAACGCTTGCGACGCTTGGTCGCGGCGATGCCGGCTGCGGCAACGGTTGCACCGGCGATGCCTAGGGCGGCGACCGTCATCGCGGCGGAGTCACCCGTGCTGGCGAGCTCCGTGCCGCCGGACTTCTTGCCGTTCTCGCCCTTACCCTTGGACTTGTCCGTCGTCACCGTGGTCGTCGAAGTCGAACTGCCCGCAGGGACCCCGGCGCCACCAGAGCCATCCGTACCGCCGCTCTGCTCGCCGCCGTCAGGCGTCGGCTCGGGCTCTGGCTTCAGACTGGGATCAGGCGTCGGCTCAGGCACCGCCTCATCGGTCACCGTGATCGTAATGTTCAGACGCTCGGAATACTCGCTGTACGACATGCCAGGGCGCTGTGCCGCAATGCGCACATACATGTTGCTATCGAGCGCAATAGGCTCGGTGTACTTTACGCGGCCTTCGTCACGGCAGGGGCAGGTGTCGTTGGTGGTGTACCAAATCGTCGTGCCATCCTCGGCAGAAAGCTCCAACTTCGTGCCCTTGGGCACCGTAATGTAGTTCTCCTTGGGCGACCATGCACCAAACGTCGTCGCACCAATCGTCGCCACCGGTCGCGCCGGTCGCACCGCCTCGGCAGACACGCGAACGTCGACCTGCTTGGACAGCGCCGTGCCGTCCACCGCCGCCGTCAACGTCGTCAAACCGGGCAGAGCACCATGCAGCACAAACGTCGCCGCGCCGTCCTCGCCCGTCACGGCCTGGGTGGCATCGACAGAGCAGATAGCCGAGGACTCCAGCCCAACACTAACCTTGGCGCCCGCAAACGGCTTGCCCGCCTTATCGGTCACGTGCGCCACCAGCTCAAAGTCACTGCCATCAAGCATGGTCACGGCCTGCTCCACGTTGAGCTTGAGCTTGTCGGCACGAACGCCCACGACAAGCTCACCACTTGCCCAGCGCGCCATGGCCGTGCCGGCGTAGTTGCGAGCACCGTCGAGCTCAAACGCCACCGTCGAGCCCGCCTCACGCGCATCGGCATAGCGAATACGCAGCACGCGCGACAGCGGCTTGCCATTGGGATCGTCCTGTTTGTCGAGCCACGTATACGTCACGTCGCCCAAGCCCTGCGCGCACAATGCGACCGGGGTATCGTCGCTCGCATCCATATACTGCGTAAACTCAACCTCGACGCAATCGGTATAGGCATGGGCCGAAGCCACCTCGGGCGCCGCCGTCGACACCAAGCCAATGTTCACCTCAGTCTGAATCGGCGGCACGCGCAGCCAAGCCGAACGCGCCTCCTCATACCCGTCCTTGGTCACGCGCACCTGATACCAGCCGGTCGGCGTATTCCAGTTGTACGCACCGTCCGCACCCGTTGCAAGCGGATTGTCCTGCTCATACTCCTCGACATCCCAACGCACTGCATTGGTACCGGCCGCATCGTCGGCGCTCCACAGCTCAACCGTCGCGCCTTCAACCGCATTGGACAGCAGGCCCTCGTACACCACGCCCGCAGGATCGGGTGCAGCCTTGGCAGCCACATTGCGATAACGCGCCTCGAAGATCGACTGCATCTTCTCGTCCGAGATCAAGCCGTCCTTGTTGGCCTTGTAGACCTCGGCATCGGTCAGCTCGCCCCAGTTGACCGTAATACGATTCTGGCACGCGCGCTCCACCTGCTCGCAGGCAACATCGTAGGCGCATTCGGCATTGGTCAGCTTAATCGCGCGCTCCGAACCTACGCTGGTCGAAGCCGCGTCATAGGCAGCGCCCACCACGGTACCCGCCGAACCGGCCGTCAGCACGCCGGCGATTGTCATAATGGAGCCCACCGCCACATCGGTGCTGTCGTGGCAGAGCTGGCGATACAGCAGATCCTCAAACGCACGCGCCTTCTTCATGGCGTCGCGCAGCGCGTAAATGCACTTCCAGTCGTCCTCAGTCTTCTCGGGCTTGGCAAGCAAGCGCGTATGCTGAAGCTCATAGCCCTCGCGCTCGCCCTTCACCTTCTGCATACGGACATTCACGTTCTCCCAGTTCTTGCTGGCATCATTCACGCCGTAAATGCCGGTAAAGATGCCGATGCCCTGGGTCGCCGCGGGAAACGCCTGGCCGGCCGCCTTCCACGCATCGGTCTTAAAGACCTGTCCGAACATCTCGCACTCGATCTTATAGCTCTTGAGCGAACGGATCGTGCGGATGAGCTTCATATGGGCGCTCACGTCGCCGTTGCGCTTCCAGGCCATGAGCCATCCGCGCACCTTGGAGTTGTTGAGGATATGGACCACATTCCAGTTGTCGTACAGGTTGTCCAGAATGTCGCACTGCATGGCGATCGAGTTAAACAGAAGCGCCTGGTTCTTGTTGTTATTGGAGTTCTCGATAAACTCCGACTCTATATAGGCCGTCTGCTCGCCATCGGGCGCGGCGACTTTAAAGCCCTTGACGGTATCGTCGTCAGCCGCCTTGTAGCTCAGCGAGCTGCCGAGCGCCTGGCCCAAATCGTTAAACCCGCTCGTCGACTGGCCGTTGTACTCGCTGGCCTTAATGCCCGCACACTTGTTGAGCGCCGCAGCGGTTGCGTCATTCCAGCTTCCGTATTGGTTGAGCCGGCCGATACCCATCGACTGGCCCACCAGATCCTCGGCCTGCTGGGCAATAAACTCCACTCGCGATGCATGGTCGACGAGCTCCTTGATGGCGGCCGCATCCGCAGCGTTCGCGCCCTGGGCCGCCGCAAGTTCCTGATACCAATCCTCGCTGGTGCCGTAAGCATCCTCAAAGATCATCTTGTCCACATTGACGCCATAGCTGTCGCCCTGCTGGGTCAGCAGCGCCGCCGACCCGCCGACCGCGGCCTTGAGCTCGGCCGCAAACTGCGCGGCCCCGTCGTTGCCAGCATCATCACCCTCGCCGTCGCTGGCGGCAGGGGCGCGACGAGCCTTACGGGCAGCTCCACCTTGGGCTTCGTCCTCTTTACCGTTCTCGTCCTCCTCGGCAAGCGCATCGGCGACCATCTGGTCAATCGCGTCGTTAAAGGCCTCGTCGACATCATTAAACGAGTTATCCATCATATACTCGTGCCACTGCTGCACGGCATTCGAGAACTCCTGCTGGCGCTCCTCGGCCGCGGCGGAATGCTTTTTGGCCGAAGCGTTGGCGTCAAAACTCAGCATGGTCATAAGCTGGGCATTGGAGATGCGGTAGGTCTGCGGCATAAAGATTTGCTCAAAGTTGCCGCAGTTCACATAGGTCGAGTCATTCGCCTTGTTAAACTCATCGAGCAGCTTAAGGTAACCCTCGTCCACATACTCCGCCACATAGCGAACACGGGTGCCCTCGCGCGACTTTTGAGTCAGAGGAATCGTCACCGTCTTGCCATCCACGCAGTCCACGTACAGGTCGAGCGTGTCGGCGGCCTCTTCGTTTCCCACCTCGAGCGTGATGTCAAAGGTCCAGTAGGCGTTCTTCTTTTGTGGTAGATGATGGAAGGTCCACAGGCTCTTGCCGGTGTCCTTGCCGTCCTTGACCAAGTTTTGCGTACCGCCACGATACGTCACATCAAAGTTCCAGACCGAAGCGCTCGGAACATAGCGCACATAGTTGCGAGCCGTCACCTCTGCGGCAGCGGCGGCAACATCGGTCGAGCCCACGCGCGCCTCGAGCGTCACGCGCTCGGCGGCAAGCGTATCCTGCGGCAGGTCGTATTCAATCTTGGCACGGCCGAGTTTATTGGTCTTGCCGGTGTACTTTGCAGCCGACGAGCCCGTCCCCACGGTGAGCTGCACGCTCTTGCCCGGCGCTGCATAAACGTAGGCCACATTGCCCAGCAGGCTGTGAACGTCGGTGCTGTCGACCTCGATGCGCGATCCGCTAACCTCGAGTGTGGTGCTTCCCAGCGGCAATGTCACCTCGCCCAGCGTAATGAGCGGCGAGATGGCATAGGTGCCCGCGGCCTTAGTCTTAAAGCGCACAAACACATCGGCGCCCGCACTCTTCTTCATATCGAGAACGAGGTTGTCGCCCTCCCAAGTTGTGCCAGCCCACATGGCATCGGAGCTGGCGCCGGCTTCGCGAGCACCTGCGGACACATCCTCGACGGCATCCTTGGCCAGCGGAATCTCAATCTTGGCAGCCTGACTGTCCTTGAGCTCGTAATGAATGCACAGCTCGGTCTCCACGCCAACGACCGCGGACGAATCAGCGATAACCGAGCCCGCCGTCAGCCCACGCTCGGCACGATACGTCTCCACGTCAAACGTGGGGACGTCGAGCGTCACGTTGAGCTGTTTGCCGTCCTCGATCTTCACCTGCTTTTGCGCGATATGCTTACCCACGGTCAGCCCTAGGCGGCTAAACGTGGAATAGCTCGTTGCTTGGATGTCGTAGCTCGTCTTGTTAAAGGCGACGATGGTGTACGAACCGGCCTTAAGGCGCGGCGTCTCGGCCTTCATGATAGGCGTGGTGCCATCGTCTTCGTAACCCATCAAATAGGTGACACCGTCGGCAACTAGCTTGCCGTCGGACGTACGGAACACCAGCACGCGGTTGGCGCCCTGGTAGTCGCCCTTGGTCGTGACCGTCGCCGTGCCCCAGGGCTTCAAGTCGACATCGACCTTGCCGGCCGAAGGCTTCACCGTCGCCGTCGCCCCACCCAGCTTGAGGCTGTCTTTAGGCTCGAGCGTTATCTCCAGATCCTGGTCCGCGTCGGCAATGGCCTGCGACACCACGAGCGCTGTACCCTGGATACGGTAGTCGTTTTCCTTGTCGCCCTTGGCAGGTTTGAGCGTCTTGCCGCCGCTCTTCACCGTCAGATCGATGTTATCGAGACTATCGAGCTCAATGCGTTCGGTCTTATCCTGGCCCACAATCGGTTCAAGATAGCCCACGTTGAGCTCAATCGCGCGCGAAGCCGGAATCTTGGTAAAGTCCTCCGCCTTAATGTCTCCGATATTCCATGTGCCCGTCATCTGGTCGCCCGGGCGCGCCAGCACCATGTCATAGTAACCGCTGAGCGAAATGCGCAGGGTGGCTGCCGTCTTGGAGAGAGCGTCCGCTGTAAAGCTGCCGTCATCGCCAACCGCCAGCGGCGTGGACTGCCCCGCCTGCACGAGCACGACCGCCGCGCCCTGGGGAAGTTTGCCCGTCACCTGGGCCGCCTCGCCCATCCACTCAAACGTGTAGGCAGGCTTCGAGGAATCGACGGAGTCCTTGCGATCGGCCACGGCATCGGCAAGCTTTTTGACCATCGAGGGGTTGCCAGCCGAATCGGTCGCATAGGCATAGATGGTCTGGCCTTCACTAAAGGGAATCGCATACGTTACGCCATCGATTGTCACGCGCTCATTATAGTCGCCCGAATAGCCCGCCTCACCAAACTGAAGATCGGGGTTCATCACGCGCAGGGCAACGGCATTATGGTTCGTCTCGTTTCCGTATCTCGTGTTCTCAAAAGCTCCCCACTCTATCATTTCCACGCTTTTGGGTAGCACAATCTCTTTGCCGGCAATCGCAGGATCAAGAGAGGCGAACGCGTGCGCTCCGATATATTTAACGCCGTCGCCGATCGTCACCGACGACACATGCGAGCACCCGTCAAAGGCATTGCGCTCAATCCGCTCCACCGTGCCCGGCACATTGATCTGCGTAAAGGTGAGCACTGTTGTGTCCGAGACATAGAACTGTGGCACGCCGCAATAGGCGAATGCAAGATAGTCGATAGTTTTGACCGAAGGCGGCAGCGTTGCCACCACCTTGTCGTCAAGTTGTTCACATTCCTTAAAGGCCTGCTCGGGAATCGTGGTAAAGGCCGCGTTGTTGGGCCAGGTTACCGTTTGGAGCGTCTTGCTTTTGTAGAATGCATAGCTCTTGAGCTCCTCGACCGAATCGGGCAGTGCGATCTCTTTGATGCTGCTGCCGCCCAAGCCTCCAACCGAGCGGACATGCGAATTAGGGGCGAAGGTGATCGATGTGAGCGCAGCGCTTCCCATACCCGTAAGGCTTACGACATTTTTGTCGTCGATGGTCGAGGGCACCTCCAACGTGGTAATGCCCGCGTCGCCATACTCGATAGAAATTTCGTTGGTGAGGCTATCAATCGAGAAGTAATACTGCGCGGGGGTCTGCTCGCCGGCCACGTAGCCATCGTCGTATTCGTCCTTTACGCCCGTGGCGCCCTTCGAGGTCATCCAGAGCCCAAGATCCTCATTCCAGGTTGCTTCGGCTTCGGCGGTCTCCTCCTGCTTCTGCCGTTCGGCGAGCTCCTTGCCCTCGACAAGATCGGTGGCAAGCGTACCCGCAGGTGTGCTCTCGGTCTGCCCGGCGCCCGTCAAGCCCGCCGCCGATGCAATCTCGGAGGCCGGGGCGCAGGGGTGTCACCGGTATCGAGCACCGTGGGGTCGGCAGCGCCGGCATCGGGCGCGGGGTCGGCGGCGTCGGCGGCATCGGGCGCAGGGTCGGCGGCGTCGGCGGCATCGGCATCGTCTACTTGTTCGACATCCGTCTGCACAAAGGTGCTATCGGTGTTGAGGGCCTCAGCAAACGCGCCCACAGGCAACGAGCCTGTCACCATAGTGAGGGTCACCGCGGCAACGGTCAGGCGGCGGCAAAGCGCTCGAACAGTAGTCCACCTCATGGTCGTTCCTTTCCTGCAAACCAAAAGTCATCCAGCGTAATCGTCGTCCAAAAACAAAGCGAACGGTAGGTTCATATATACGAACCTACCGTTCTACCTGCGCAAACCACCACAAAGGGGACAGGCATCTTTGTGGTGGTTTGGGGTCTGGTCGGCGAACCGATTCCGATGTTTGTCTCGATCTGTAACAGTTAGGCCCTGTTGAGCCTTGTAGTTGTTACAGATCGAGATATTGCTCCAGCCGCCCCCGCTTTGTCTCAATCTGTAACAGTTAGAGACCAAATTCCCCGCTACGTGTTACAGATCGAGACGTTAGGTTGGCGGCCATTCGGTTCATCTCAATCTGTAACATCTAGAGCCGTTTTGGGCAGTTTGGTGTTACAGATCGAGATTTTACTGAGGCCGAGAACGAGAGCCGTCACCCAGCTCTAATGCTTGCGGCGCTTGGTCGCGGCGAGGCCGGCGGCGGCTACGGTTGCGCCGGCGATGCCTAGGGCGGCGACCGTCATCGCGGTAGTATCCCCCGTGGTAACCAAGACAGCATCGGACTTTTTGGACGGCGTGGTTTTCTCAACCGTCTTGGTCATGGCGGTTGTCGCGACCGGCTTTGTCGCGGGCTTAACCTCAGGCTGCGGTGTCGGCTTGGGATCCGGCGTAGGCTGCGGATCGGGAGTCGGCGTGGCTTCAGGCGTAAAGGTCAGATCGGTGTTGAGCCACAGGGTGTAGATCCAACCGCTGTCCTCATCGGATACGCTGTCCGCGACCTGGTAGCCGCACTCCTGGCCGTTGATCACCAGCTTGGTGTCGGGCGTAAAGTAGAAGCCGCGCGCGGACTTGAGGTAGATACCGTAACGATAGGTCACGCCGGGCTTAAAGGCGTCGATGTGGTTCGTAATGTTCTGATCCCAGAACTCCTGAGAGTTCACTTCGCTGCCATCGCTGCCCGTCCAGAACTCACACTGAGGAAGGGAGTTGGAGCCCGTCGGAACATTCGCCGTAAAGACCGGCTTATCGCCCGCCTTGAAGGTGGTCGTGGCGCCGTTGATCTCGATAACGTCGATGGCACGCCATTCATCAATCGGCTGCTCGCACAGCATATTGTCAGCGTTTGGGGCGAAGACGCCGTTGACGGTCTTGATGTGGTGCGCCCAATGACCGTTGACGTTCATATTGCAGTCATCGGCCACGGTATTGTCGCCCTTGAGCCTCAGCTCAACGGAGTACATGTAGAACTTGCCCTCTTCGAAGTGGTCAATCTTCTTCATGCCCGGCGTGTACTTTGCGGGGTCGGAATACCAGAAGGCAACGGGCTTGAGCTCCGCAGGGTCGCTGCCATCCATCTCTTCCCAGCACTCATAGGCGATCTCATACTTATCGGCATCGGCGGCAGGAATCGTCGCGGTCGCACGCGGCGCCTCGCCGGGCGCGTAGTCGGTCTTCACGTCGTTGACGTCCAGGTTATGGATGGCTTCGTTTTCTGACGCAACGAGCGTAATTTCGCTATTGATGACGTAGCGGAGGTAATAATCGTACCTGGTTTCGTTGAGGATAGTCGAGCTGCCTTCATAGTCAGTTCCGGTATACGTCAGTGCCGCGCCAATATAAAGAACCTCATTGCGCGTGAGTCGATACGAGCCGCCTGCCGCGCCACCCGTAAAGGTCAGCGTCAGCCTCATGTGATCGCCAACAGGCTCAAAGTGAGCCGTCACATCGGACATAGATGTGTCCTGGACTTCAGCCAGGGTGCCCGAAGCAGCATCGGCCCGGTAGTATTTGGTTTCGACAAGTTCGCAGAGCGGCTCATCCGGCATGCCGCCCTCAACATCGGGAAAATCATAGGTATACGACTGGCCCTTTTCGAGTGTGACATTGCTCGGAAGCACGCAGTCCGTATAATGATCGACCACGGTCGTGTTGACCTTAACGCCGCCTCCGTCTATCACATCGGTCACGCCACAGGGCATGATGGCGTCGCTTGTCGGCGTGGCGGAGGTGTCGCTGGGAGTGTTTTGCTCAGCGGGTGCCGCATCGCTAGATTCATCGGTGGTATCAGCCGGAGTCGTCTGCTGAGGCTCAACGGTGGCTTGCGCCGCCGGAGCGGCATCGGTTGCAGGCGCGGTCGAAGCAGCTGGT
>CAVKNR010000036.1:0-9359 GCA_963657575.1 Sodaliphilus sp. | reverse complement strand
TTTTGCCGTCGATGTCGTCCCAGGTGATGTGGTGGATATTCGACAACGGCACATCCTCGCTGCGGTAGATGTCGGGCAGGCCGCAGTAGTGTGCCTCGGCGTCGTGCGGGACGGCGTCGCTGGTGAGCTCCATGATTTCCCAACCCACATTGATGATATAACCGCGCTCGGGTGCACGGCCGGTGGTCTCGATGTCGATACCGAGCACGGTGCCCTGGATGGGCTTGCGGGCGTAGGCCACGCCGAGCGCGTCGCGGTCGCCGCGGATCTCGCGCATGACCGACGCGGCGGTGCGCTTTTGCATCTTACCGATGGCGGCGCAGGTGTCGGCATCGGACAGGCCGCGCGAAAGCGTCGCGGGCGTCACGTTGCGCAGGCGCGCCTCGCCAATCTGGTCGCACAGGTCGCGGTTGCGGTCAGCCAGGTCGCGCACGGTGGCAAAGTCGAAGCTGGGGTCGCCCTCGGCGGTAAAGTACTCGGTTTCGAGCACCTTAAGGGCCTCCTCGCCCTTCTGGCGCTCGGACTCCATGGCGCCGTGATCGCCATAGATAAACATGGGGATAAACGGCTGACGCTCGTATTCGAGTGCTTGTGAAACGTTCATATAACTGCTCCTTGGACGGGCCGCACCGCGCGGCTCGGGTTCATTGAGATGTGGCGAGATGATAGTTTACCATGGGCAACTATTGGCATCGCGCCTAGGACAACTACAATACCCTAGTTGACCGCTAGGACTTTTACAATGCTGCCGAAAGACATGAAAGGTTCCATCCGTCATGGATTTGCTGATTGATATTCTGCTCGACGCCGGCAAGGACACGCTCTCGCTGGCGCCGTTTTTGTTGGTGACGTATCTTGCTCTCGAGACACTTGAGCACGTTGCGGGCGACCGCGTCAACGGCGCTATCAAGCGCGCCGGCGCTGCGGGTCCTGTGGCTGGCTCGTTGCTGGGCATGGTGCCGCAGTGCGGATTTTCGGCCATGGCAGCAACGCTGTACGCCGGCCGTGTCGTGACGCTGGGCACGCTGGTCGCCGTGTTCCTCTCGACCTCCGATGAGATGCTGCCGCTGTTGCTCGCCGAGCAGGTGCCCGTGCAGACCATGGCGATGCTTTTGGCTTCGAAGGCACTGATCGCGCTGGTCACGGGCTTTATCGTGGACGCGGCTATCCGCGGCCTTCGTCGTAATGCCCGCGCGCATGCGGCGATTCGCCGTACCGTGCTGGGGACCGCTGCCAATCCGGCTCATGTGAACTGCGCGCACGACGACCATACCGGGGGCGACATCATTGATGAAGTGGCCGAGGCGGGCGTAAGTGCTGATCACATCCATGAACTGTGCGAGCGCGACCATTGCGGTTGCGATGAAGACGAGGACGAGCACGAACACGGACATGGTCACGATCACGGTCATGAGGGCGAGCATGAACACCATGATGGCCACGGTCACTCCCACTCTCACGAGGGCGCGCCCCTCCTGTCGATTATCCGCAGCGCGATCTCGCACACCGTGCAGGTCTCGGTATTCATTTTTCTGGTGACGCTGGTCCTGGTCGCCGTGCTCGAGACCTTCGGCGAGTCCGCGATCGAGCAGTTCCTGCGCGGCAACGAGACGCTTGCGGTCCTGGGCTCGGCACTCGTCGGCCTGATTCCCAACTGCTCGGCCAGCGTCGTCATCACGCAACTGTACCTGGAAGGCGCGCTGCAGCTGGCCCCGATGCTCGCCGGCACGCTCATCTCTGCCGGTGTGGGCTACCTGGTGCTGTTCCGCACCAACCGTAGTGCCCGCGAAAACGTCCTGTTCCTGATCATGATGTACGTCATCGGTGCCGGCTGGGGCCTCATCCTCTCCGCCTTCGGCCTCTAAGTGGGCCTAACAAAACGGGCTTCAAAATAGCCATGCTCGGCGCCTGCACAATGCGGCGAAGCATGGCATTTTGAAGCCCTTTTTTTGTTGAGCCATGGATTTTGAGCGCTCATACCGCCCAAAGCAAAAAAGCAGATTTCCGGGCATGTCCCAAAAATCTACCTTGGTTAGCGCAGCAGCTCGGTGAGTTTGCGCTTAAAGCGAGCCCGGTCTTCGCTGGTAAATGCCGCCGGTCCGCGAGTGCATCCCCCGGCGCGGCGTACCTTCTTTTCCTCGTGGCGAATAAACAGCTGCATGTCGATAGTCGCCTTGTCGTACACGCGCCCGCGCACGCCGATGGCGGCGGCATCGCGCCCGAGCACCATGCTCGCCAAGCCAATGTCCTGCGTCACGACCACGTCGCCCGCCTGCAGGCGTTCGACAATGGCAAAGTCGGCGCTGTCGGCGCCCACGCTCACATCGAGCGTCGTGACCCAAAATCCGCGTCGCGCGTGCTCAGCATCGCGCGGGTCGTCGCGGCGAATGTGCCGTTCTAGGTTTTGCGTGCTGTTGCCGGCGATAACAACGGCGACGCCCGCCCGCTGCGCGCAGTCAATCGACTCGCGCGTGACCGGGCAGGCGTCTGCATCAATAAAGAGCGTTCGTGGCATCTAGTGCACCAGTTTGCCAAATTGAATAGCACGAACAATCAGCGTTACGCCAAACACCAGCAGTGCGGCGCCGCTAAAGATGACGAGCATCTTGGCCGACCACAGCGGATAGATAAACACGAACATGCCGGCGATGATGGAGAGTGCGCCGCTCAGGATGGCGAGGGCGCGGTTGGACGAAAGCTCGGACTCCAGAATGGACATGACACCTTCGACAATCCAGCCAAAGCCGGCCACGATAACCACCATCGTGGTGAGCGTCGCGGTCGAGAAGGCCTGGTTGCGCAGGATTATGGCGCCGCCCAAGATAATGAGTAGGTTGGAGATGATGCTCGTCACGCGCCAGCCGGTGGGCAGCAGCGGCTCAAAAATGGCAGTGAACAGCCTGATGGCAGCAGTGATTACAAAGTAAAAACCCAGGACAGTCGTCAAAAAGACGAGGGACTTGGCGGGTGCAAAAAGCAGCGCGATACCAGCAATGAGCGCTAAGACGCCCGTGATGGCGTAAATCCAGCGCACGGCCTTGACGGCTTTGCCCGCCATGCTTTTCTCGTCAAATCCAAACTGGCTCGATTTTTGGTCATCGTTCTTAAAGATGCCCATAATGTCTCCTTTCCGTGCGGCGTAAGCCTTGATCGTTACAACCAGTATCGCCTAAAAGCGCTGGCGTATGGGTCGGAGAGGGCGAAACGTAACCCAAAGGCCCCGAATTGTTTCCGTTGTTCCCCACGTTGCGATTTTCTATTCAACAGGTGTAGAACATTGCAGCCCTGTTCGTTATTGCCTACGTTTTAGGTTAGATTTTCCTAAGGACAATTGGCTTGTATTGGGGGTCCCTATGAACGAAGCAGTTCCCGAGGCGCCGTCGAGTGTCGAATCGATGGCAGAGCAGGGTTGCGAAAAGCTCGGCTTGGAAGCGTTTGATGCGCTGGTCCGTCGTGCCCGTACGTGCCGCCGTTTTGACGAGTCCATGCGCGTGCCGCGTGAGTTTTTGCTCGAGCTGGCAGAGCTGGCTCACCTGACTCCCTGCGGCGCCAATGCTCAGCGTCTTCGTTTTCATGTGGTGAGCGGTGCCGAGGATTGCGCGCGCGTATTTGATGAGCTCGCGTGGGCCGGTGCGCTTAAGGATTGGCCGGGTCCTGCCGAGGGTGAGCGCCCGACCGGCTACATCGCGATTTTGGCCGAGCGCGCCGTTCCGGGTAAGCCCGCCGCTCCCATTACCGAGGCCGACACGGGCATTGCCGCGCAGACGATGATGCTCGCCGCCCGCAGCGCCACGCCCGAGGTGGCAGCCTGCATGTTCAAGGCCTTTACGCCCCACGCGATCGATGCCATGGGACTCGATAACGACAAGTATGAGCTCAAGCTGATCATGGCGTTTGGCGTTCCGGCCGAGACACAGGTGATCGATGCGATCGATTCCAACCCCGACGGCTCCATCAATTATTGGCGCGACGAGGCGCAGGTGCACCACGTACCCAAGCGCTCGCTTGCCGACGTGCTGCTGTAGTTGTGCGTCGTTGCGGTGCAATCCGGCGGCAAAATCACCACAAAGGCACCTGTCCCCTTTGTGGTGGTACGAGGGGAGGGTGTGTGGCAGATTTGTATTTGGTGCGGCATGGGCAGACTGAGCTCAATGTGCAGAGCATTTTGCAGGGCTGGCACGATTCGCCGCTTACGGCGCGCGGGCGCGAGCAGGCGCTGACGGCGCGTACGGCGTTTGCGGCGCGTGGCGTGGCCTTTGATCATGTGTATTCCTCGCCGTTGGGCCGGGCGCGGCATACGGCCGAGCTTATCGTTGGCGAGGGTCGTTCCATTGAGCTGGTCGATGACCTGCGTGAGTGGCATTTTGGCTCGCTGGAGGGCACATCAAATCGCGAGATGCCGCCGCAGCCCTGGGGCGATTATCCGGTGGCCTTTGGCGGCGAGTCGGAAGTGCAGCTTCAGTCGCGCATGGTCGCGGCGCTGTCCCGCATCATGGCCAGGCCGCAGCACGACTGCGTGCTGGCGGTTTCCCACGGCTCAGCCTGCCAGGAGTTTCTTGAGTATGTGACTGGCGGGGGAGAGCTACCCGACAACGGTGCCGTGCTTCATTTTGGCTATTGCGACGGGGCGTTTTCGCTCTTGGGTTGGTAACGAACGAAAGGACCCCTATGAATAAAGATCTGTATCTGGTCCGTCATGGACAGACGATATTCAACCTTAAGCGTATCATTCAGGGGTGGAGTGACTCACCGCTTACGCAGCTGGGCTGCGATCAGGCGTCGCGCGCTGGCATGTTTTTGCGCGCACGCGGCATTGAGCCCGACCACGTCTACACCTCTACGCTTCATCGCACCGAGCAGACTATCGCCAACTTGTGGCCGGGCTTGGCGTACGAGCGCCTGGACGGCCTGCGTGAGTGGTTCTTTGGCGACTTTGAGGCCGAGCGCGTGATGCTTATGCCCGAGCGCCCGTGGCGCGACTTCTATCGCCAGTTTGGCGGCGAGGGCCAGATGCAGGTGCGCGAGCGCATGGTGGCGACGCTGACCGATCTTATGCGACGCCCGGACCACGAGTGCGTGCTCGCGGTGAGCCACGGATCGGCCATCAAGGAGTTCATGGACCATACCAAGGGTGCGGCGGCCGACGAGCGCGATCGCGTGCCGGGCAACTGCTCGGTGCTGCACTTTGCGTTTGATGATGCGACGGATACGTTTGAACTGGTTGAGATTTTTACGCAGGAAGACTACGCGCGCGAGCTGGGGCTTGAACCGCTCGTGGCTACTGCGGGTCCGCAGCGCGGATAACGCGAGCGCGGCGGCACGGGTCGCCGACATTATTTCTCGACGCAAAAGGGGCGGAGATGCATGTACCTGCTGCGTCTCCGCCCCCTGTTTGTTGAGCTGCCAATTTTTGTGCTGGGCGGTCTGGTCTTGCTAGAATCGCGCGACCTGGTGCGTGAGCAGGCCTGTCGGAACCTGCGGCGCGGCGCCGCTGACCTGCGCAGCGGGGAAGAGCACGGCAACGGTAAAGTTGAACGGCTCCTTGCCGGTGTACGTTCCGGCGGAACGGGCCTCATCGGCCAGCAGCTGCGACGCCCCGGTCAGCGCGGCAGCGTAGGCGGGGTCGTCGACCAGTGCCGGCTCCGGTGCTTGGGCGAGCATGGCGCGGATGGCCCCGACGGCGTCCTCGCGCTTGACCTCCCACGCGCGGTGCGTAATGCCCGCGGGGTCGGTGACGGCGTAGAGCGACGCGCCCTCTTTGGCGGCGCCCAGGATGATATCCATGACGGGCGAGGCCTCGTAGGCGAGCGACACGGGACGGGGCTGCACCTTGAGCTCGGTGATCGCGCGCGCGGCGGCGAGTGCGTCGACGCTCTCGGCGGCAGCCTCGTCGCTACCCGTCAGCACGTTAACCGGGCAGATCGCCACGACACCCGTCACACGTCCCGGCTCGCCCGAGCATTCGTACACGTAATACGCCGCACCCGGGTCCTTGAGCATCAGACCATCGGCAATGGCTCCGCGCAGAGCATCGTTGCCGCTCAGGATGCTGCCCATTGCAGGCAGCGCCTCGAGCACGCGGTCCTGAGTCGGGCGGATGCAGGGAAACGGAAGTGCTTTCATGGGCGGTCCTAACGCACGAATCGGTTTGTTCGCGGCTTATTATGCCCCAACTTGGCAGCTCTCGTCCCAGAGCACGTTATCGGCGAGCGCGATTAGC
This sequence comes from Sodaliphilus sp., assembly GCA_963657575.1. Taxonomy (GTDB): domain Bacteria; phylum Actinomycetota; class Coriobacteriia; order Coriobacteriales; family Coriobacteriaceae; genus Collinsella. The sequence goes on along the minus strand of CAVKNR010000036.1, from coordinate 3,139 downwards.
ACCTGCTGACAACGAACGATATCGGCGTGGGGCACATATTCGTCGGGCTTGTGGGCGAGTGCGAGCGAGCCTGGGCCATAGCTCATGCAGCTACGGTTACCCGTCTTGCCGGCAATGACGGCAGTGTCGGTGTAGCCGGTAAAGAAGCCGACGGTCGTGTCCGTGCCCGTTACATCGTCTGCTGCGCACTTGAGTGCAGCTAGAAGGGGAGAGACCGGATCGCGCTCGATAGCGGGGCGGTCGCCCGTCACGGCGTAGCTGCCGTGGCAACCGGGAACCGCGGCCTCGGCGGCGGCAATAGCATGCTCGACCATATTGATTGCGGCGGCTGTATCGGTCGGCGGGGTCAAGCGCATGTCGACCCAGACCTTGGCGTGGTCGGGCACGACATAGGGGCGATAGCCGCCCTCGATTTGGCCAAACGTGATGGTCGATGGTCCCAGCTCATCATGTACGGGCAGAGCCGCGAACGCATGGCGCAGCGCACAGACGGCCTCGGCCATGGCGGCGACGGCGTCGGCGCCCTTCCAGGGCTGGCTCGCATGCGCTGTCACGCCAGCCATTTCAATCTCGAACCACGTACGCCCCTTGTGCGCCACCTGAATCTGTCCGTCGGTGGGCTCGGTATCCAGCACCCATTCGCGCGAGCCGACCCAGCCAGCATCGATCGCGGCCTCTGAGCCACGCATAAAATCTTCCTCGTCGACCGAGCAGATGAGCGAAAAGCCGCGGCGGGGCAGCGCGCCATCCGCCAACACGTGCTCGAGCGTATGGACCAGTGCGGCAATGGCGCAGGCCAGGCCACCCTTCATGTCGCAGGCGCCACGGCCATAGAGTTTGTCGTTACGCACAACTGTCCCGAGCGGCGGAATGTCCGCGTCCCAGCCATCGCCCAGCGTAACGGTATCCATATGACAGATATAGACGAGTCGCGGCTCGTCGCTTTGGCCTGGCACGGTGACCATAAGGTTGCGGCGCCCGGGGAGTACTTCGAGCTCTGCAATCTGCACGGCATCGAGTACCGGATGGCTCAGCTGTGCCAACCGTTCCTCAACCAACGCTTTGATATAGCGTTCAATCTCGCCCTCATACGCACCTGGGTCGGAACTGTCGATCCGCACGAGCCCTTGCGTAAGCCGCCAAGCAAAATCTGTATCAACCATAGGCACCTCACATATAGTTAGGTCAACATACAAATTGTATGTCAAGAAGCGGCTCGGTGCATTTAATGGAGCGCTCATAAAAACGGGGGCGCCTCTCGTGCGAAAGGCGCCCCCGTGGGCATTCAATGTCAGTGACGGGCAGGCCACATGGGGAACTGCCCGTCAGATCAGCCGACGCTACTTGATCACGCGCACGCGATACATCGAAGGAATCTGCTTGAGCGCCTCGATGGTGCTGCTGTCCAGGTGCTCGTCGGTGTCGAACATGGTGTAGGCGTTCTCTCCGGCGGATTCGTTGGTCATGCGCTGCACGTTGGCGTTGTCCTTGGCTAGGATGGCCGTGATCTGGCCGATCATGTTGGGCACGTTGGCGTGCAGGCAGGCGATGCGGCTCGCGGCGCGCGCCTTGCCCATGCTGCAAGCGGGGTAGTTGACGCTGTGCGCGATGTTGCCGTTCTCCAGGTAATCCTTGAGCTCGCTGATGGCCATATCGGCGCAGTTGGCCTCGGCCTCGCCAGTGCCGGCGCCCGAGTGCGTGGTGATAAACGTGTTGGGCATCTTGACGGTCTTGGGCGTGGCAAAGTCGCAGCTAAACCAGCTCAGCTTGCCCTCGCGCAGGGCAGCGTCGACGGCGTCCTCGTCAATGATGGTTTCGCGTGCGTAGTTGATGAGCACGGCGTCGGGTGCCAGCAGGTTAATCTGCTCGGTGCTGATCATGCCGATGGTGTCGGCCTTGCTGGGCACGTGTACGGTGAGGTAGTCGCAGCCGCGGCAGAGATCCTCGAGCGTGCCCACGCGCTGCACCTCGCGGCTCAGCACCCACGCGTGCTCGACGGAAATGAACGGATCGTAGCCGTAGACGTCCATGCCCAGGTCGACGCAGGCGTTAGCAACCTTGGAGCCCACGTTGCCCAGACCGATGACGCCGATGCGCTTACCCCTGAGCTCGCGGCCCACAAAGGCCTTCTTGGCCTTCTCGGCATCGACCTGGATCTCGGGGTCGTCGGCGTTGTCTCGCACCCAGTTCATCGACTGCACCACGCCGCGGCTCGAGAGCACTAGCATGCCCAGGACGAGCTCCTTGACGGCGTTGCTGTTGGCGCCGGGGGAGTTAAAGACGACGACGCCCTTCTTGGCGTACTCCTCAACGGGGATGTTGTTGACGCCTGCGCCGCAGCGGGCGATGGCGCGGATGCCCTCGGGCAGCTCGTAGCCGTGCAGGTCGGTGGAGCGCATCAGGATGGCGTCGGCCTCCTCGGCGGTGCCCACAAACTCGTAGCCCTCGCCAAACTCGACCTTGCCGTCTTTGGTAATGTCGTCGATGGTTTTAATTTTGCGCATGAAAAACTCCTTAGCAGGTTTGTCTAAAACAAGTGGTTTGAAGTGGCTGGTCGGCCCGCGCGTTGCGGGCTAGTTAGATCGCGGACTCAAACTATGCTGCGCTTCGAAGTCCTTCATGTACGAGGCTAGTGCCTGCGTGTCTTCCATGGTCACGGCGTTGTAGACGCTCGCGCGCATGCCGCCCACCAGGCGATGGCCCTTGACGTTTTGAATCTGGTGCTCGGCCGCGCCTGCGACAAAGGCCGCGTCGAGTTCGGCGTCGCCGGTGCGGAAGGTGACGTTGGCGATGGAGCGGCTGTCGGCCTGCGTAGTGCTATGGAACAGCTCGCTGTGCTCGAGCAGGTCATAGAGCAGATTGGCCTTGGCCCAGTTGCGCTCGGCCATGGCGGCAAGTCCGCCGGTTTTCTCAACCCAACGGAACACCTTGCCGCACACGTAGATGCCAAAGGTGTTGGGCGTGTTGAGCATGGAGCCCTTGGCGGCCTGGGTCTTAAGGTCCATGTACTGCGGCGTCTGCGCAAAGGCGGGGCCGTCGGCGATGAGATCGTCGCGCACGATGACCACGGTCACGCCCGCGGCACCGGCGTTTTTCTGCGCGCCGGCGTAAATGAGCCCGTAGCGCTCAACGTCGAGCG
>CAVKNR010000035.1:0-9400 GCA_963657575.1 Sodaliphilus sp. | reverse complement strand
TTCACGTCGGTCGAGAAAAGCGTCATCATGTCAGCGCTAAACGTTTTGGGGATAACGACGGCAGCATAGTACGCGCCCGACTTAACGCCCTCGATAGCCTTTTCGCGATTGTTGAGCACAACCCAATCGAAGCTCTCGTTGCCGCGTAGGGTGGCGGTCACGTTTTCGCCCACGTTAACCTCGACGGGGATCAAATCGCTCTCGTAACCCTCATCGGTGTTGACCACGGCGATCTTAAGATTGCCGGTGTTGCCGTACGGATCCCAGCTGCCGGCGATGTTAAACCACGCGTACAGACACGGTACGATAATGAGGCCCATCACGACAACCAAGCCGATCACGGAGCGAGACACGTTTTGGACATCGCGCTTAAACAGATGCAGGATGTTCTTCATTTATGCCTCACCTCCTTTGGAGTGCTTGCCAAGCGCGGTGGTATCTCCATCATTTGTGGCTGTGCTGTCGCTGCCCTGAGATTTATGGTGCGAGCCGATATGCGGCAAGCGGCCCGTGGACTGATCGCCGCCCTTGGCACCACGCTCGCTGGCGTTGAGGCCAAACATGTGGCGGGCGGCAGGAATGGCGGCCGTGTGTTCGCGCATCTCGCGACGCAGGTCCTCATCCGAAAGCGCCGAGATGCGCATCTGGGTATTGAGGCTCGCTCGGATATATTCGATATTGATAAGCCAGCCGCAGATGGCAATAACCGAGATGATCCAAATGACAAGCAGGATGATCTTGCCGTTATTGTCGATATCGAGAACCGTCGACAGGACAAAGAGCAGGACCTGAACGCCCACCACGGCGGCAAAACCGCCCTTGATGTAGTACGGGTAGCGATGTTCAAAGGCGACCGCATGATCGAGCAGTTCGCGACGGTACGAATCGGAATCGAGCATGACGCGCATGGCCGTGCGCAGCGAGTAGCGCTGGCGCGGCAGGTCGTTGGACTCGCAAATCATCATACCGGTCGTGGAGAGCTGTTTATCAAAGAGCAGGTTAAGGTTGAGCAGCAGCGGACGCAGCTGCAGGCCGATAAAGAGCGCCACGATCAAGAACACGCCCAGAATGCACAGGTTAAACAGGTAGTTGAACGAATACATGCCGCCGACCGTCTCGCGCAGCAGATTGATGCCGTAGGTAAAGGGCAGCAGCGGGTGCAGCCACTGGAAGAAGCCGGGCATCATCTCGATGGGGTACATGCCCGACGAACCCGGGATCTGCACGATGACGAGAATGACGCCGATAGCCTTGCCGATATGCTTAAACGTGGTGGACAGCGCATAGATGATATTGACGTAGGTGAACGAAATGGCGATGCCGCCCAGCACGAACAGCAGCGGGCTGACGCACTGCACGCCAATCACCAGATCGCCTACCGTAACGATGATGGCCTGCAACGCGCCCAGGATCACCATGAGCAACCAGCGGCCAAAGTAGCCTTGGCGCGCCGTAAAGCTGCCAACACCTTCACGGTCGACCTCGAGCTTGTAAATGGCGATGAGCACATAGCCGCCCACCCAAAGCGCCAGATTGGTGTAGAAGGGAGCGATGCCCGAGCCAAAGCTCTTGACCGGATAGATTGGCTTGGACGTCAACTCAACCGGAGACGCCATGAAATCTGCCACGTCATTGACATCGACGCCCATCAGATCGGCCAGCTCGCCCATGGACTCGGAGGTCTGCAGCGCCGCGATGTCATTGGCGGCGGTTGCAAGCTTGTCCTGGACCTTGGCAAGCGAGGAATCGGTCTGGGACAGCGTGGTCTTGGCCTGGCCGAGCGTAGCGCTAAGCTGCGCCAACGTGCCGCGCGCATTTGCAAGTGTAGGTGTCATACCCGAGACGATACCGGTCAGGTCGCCCGAAACGGCAGCAAAAGAGTCGAGCGCGCTCGAGGCCTTCGGCAGCGCGTTTTGGCCCAAGTCCGTCTGGGCTTGGCCAAGGTTGGTCGCACCGGTATGAATTGCGTTATTGATAGCGTCACTGGCACCCGAAACAGCCGCTGCGTCATTCGCCATGGCGCTCGACTGCGCGGACAGACCGTCCTTGATGCTCTGAAGCTTTTCATTCTGCTCTCGAAGCAAATCGATGGTCGATACAATGCGCGCGTCAATTTCCTCGGAACCTGTCGACGTGTCATTGGCGAGAATCTCCAAGTGCCCGATAACGGCCTTATTGTGGTCGATCGTCGCTTGAAGAGACTCGAGCGAGTTGTCGATACGGGTGGTCGTAGATGTGACCGCGCCCGTCAGCTTGCCGATGGCAGCGTTCGCAGAGGCCGACGTCTTGGTGAGCGCAAGGCTGCCTTCCGAGAGCGCCTTGGAGAGCGAGGTGATGGAGTTGCCCGCCGTGGTGCGAGCTTCGCTCAGCAGATCGTTGCCCTGGGAGATCGCCTGCGTCAGCGACGGTGCCTGGCCTTGCAAGCCGGCAAGTGCCGCATCAGCCGAGGCGATAGCGCCACTCGTCTTATCGATGGCGGCATTCATATCGCCAATCGAATCGCGCACCTCGCCCAAGGTGTCGGACGCCTCGGACACCGAACTTGCCAGCGAGTCCTGAGTCTGGGTTGCCTTGTCCTTTAAATCGACACCGGCATCCTTGGCGATACCGGCAACAGTCTTGCCTACCGTAGAGACAAATTCCGAGTTGATCTGCTCCTCGATGGTGTTTGCACCGGTATCGGTAACCTTGGGCGCAATGGCGCTCTTCTTCTCATTGACGTAGTACGTGAGCTTGGGCTGATGGTAGTTGCCGTCGAGCATCGAAACCAGGTTATCCGAGAAGTTCTTGGGAATCACGATAGCGGCATAGTACTCGCCGCTCTCGACGCCCTCCTTGGCATCGGCCGTCGAGTCGACGAACGTCCAGCCCAGCTGATCGTTCTCCTTGAGCTGATCGACGACCTGATCGCCCGCGTTGAGCTCGCCCACCAGGTCGTTTTGGGTGCCCCGATCGTTGTTGGCGATGGCAATCTTGATGCCCTGGGTGTTTCCGTACGGATCCCAGTTGGCCACGATGTTGTACCAGGCATACAGCGAGGGAATAACGCACACGCCAAGGGTAACCACCAAGGCGACGGGGTTCACAAGCAGTCGCTTAATGTCGCGCTTAAATATCGCAAAGGAGACCTTTGCATTGGATAGTTTGCTGCCGAGACTCACGCTTGGACCATCCATCCTGTCGTTGAATCGAATCGTACTATCGATAACCATTGTACGTAAGCGCTTTAGCGTCTCAGAGCACAATGGTATTGAGTTTTGCGGGTAGCAATATACTACGAAGACGAATTAACGTACAGTTGTACAGTATCTTTAATTTCAGCAGGTCACAAAACCACAACCCGCACAAATTAGCAATTCAAATAGTCATCGGGGACGTTCTTAAACGACTGGTCAAACAAGAACGCCCCCAACGACTAGTTTGGACCACGGTAACATCGATGTTTTAGCAATGCCAGCGAGCGGGCGCCAGAGCGAACAAATTGGCATGAAAAGAGGACGGCATAGACCTTCTGGTCATGCCGTCCTCTTTGAATGACAAGTTGTCGCTCTGGCGCCCGCGCAGCGTCGACTGGTCCGCCGTTCGTTAGAACGGCGGAACTGAGGGCAGCGTCGAGCCGTTACGCGGTTTGGTAAAACCGCGTAAATACCTAACTACATCAAGTTGCAAACAGCTGCTGCGAAGGCAACGGGGTCCTCGGGCAGAATGCCCTCGACCAGCAGGGCCTGGTCATAGAGCAAACCGGAGTACTGCTTGATCTTGTCGGCGTCGCCCGCCTTCTGAGCGGCGACGAGCTTGGAAAAGACCGGGTGCTTGGCGTTGAGCTCGAGCACGCGCTGGCTCTTGGGCATACCGTCGGGCGCGCCCTCGGGACCCTTCTGGAGCACCTTCTCCATCTCGAGCGAAAGCGGGCCCTCGGTGGTGATGCACGCGGGAGCATCGGTCAGGCGCGCAGAGACGGCAACCTTCTCGACCTTGTCGCCGAGTGCCTCCTTCATGGCGTTAAAGAGGTCCTCGTTCTCCTTGGTGGCGTCCTCGGCCTCCTTTTTCTCGTCCTCGGTCGCCAGGTCAAGATCACCGGTTGCGACGTTCTTGAGCTCCAGGTGACGATCCTCAACCTCGGGCTCGGCACCATCGGCCACGGCCTTCTCGGCAGCCTCGCGGGCGGCATCGTCCTCGTAGATCTTGGGCATATCGGCGGCAACGTACTCACGCATAGCCTGGAACGTGAACTCATCCACATCCTGCGTCAGCAGCAGCACGTCATAGCCGCGGTCGAGCACGCCCTTTACCACGGGCATCTTGGCCAAGCGCTCACGCGAGTCGCCGGCGGCGTAGTAGATGGCCTTCTGATCCTCGGGCATGCCCTTGGCATACTCGGCCAGGGTAATCATCTTCTGTTCCTTGGCAGACCAGAACAGCAACAGGTCGGCGAGCTCATCGGCCTTCATGCCATAGCTCGAGTAGATGCCGTACTTAAGACCGCGGCCAAAGTTCTCAAAGAACTTCTCGTAGGCCTCGCGGTCGTTGTCACGCATATCCTCAAGGTCGGCGGTAATCTTCTTTTCCACACGCTTGGCGATGGCCTTGAGCTGACGGTTCTGCTGCAGCGTCTCGCGCGAGATGTTGAGCGACACGTCGGCGGAATCCACGACGCCGCGGACAAAGTTGTAGTAGTCGGGCAGCAGGTCGTCGCACTTCTCCATGATCAGGACGTTGGAGCTGTAGAGCGCCAGACCCTTCTCGTAGTCCTTGCTGTACAGATCGAACGGCGCGCGTCCCGGCACAAACAGCAGGGCGTCATACTCGAGCGTGCCCTCGGCGTGGAAGCTGATGGTGCGCGCAGGATCGTCAAAGTCGTGGAACGTGGACTTGTAGAACTCGTCGTAGTCCTTCTGCTCGACATCGGAGCTGCGCTTCTTCCAGATCGGTGTCATGGAATTGACGGTCTCGAGCTCCTGATAGTCCTCGTACTCGGGCTTGTAATCGTCGCCGGCGTCCTCGGGCTTGGGTTTCTGGCGGCTCTTGGACACCATCATCTGAATCGGGTAGCGCACATAGTTGCTGTACTGCTGAATCAGGCTCTTGAGACCCCACTCGGTCAGGAAGCGATCGTAGGTCTCGGCCTCGCCGTCGGCATCGAGCTTCTCGTTCTCGCGCAGCGTCAGGATGACATCGGTACCGTGCTCGGCGCGCTCACCGTCCTCGATGGTGTAGCCCTCAAGACCGTCGGATTCCCACACATGGGCGACATCCTCGCCATAGGCGCGGCTGACGACCTTCACATGGCTGGCAACCATAAAGGCAGAGTAGAAGCCCACGCCAAACTGGCCGATGATGTCGACATCGGAGCCCTGCTGCTCGGCGTTCTCGGTCTTAAACTCCTCGGAGCCGGAATGGGCGATGGTGCCCAGATTGCGCTCGAGCTCCTCGGCGGTCATGCCAATGCCGTTATCCGAGATGGTAATGGTGCGGGCGTCTTTATCAAAGGAGACGCGAATGGCCAGGTCGCCCTGGTTGATCTTGACGCTCGGATCCTGCAGGCTCTTAAAGTTGAGCTTGTCGACGGCGTCGCTCGCGTTAGAGATAAGCTCGCGCAGGAAGATTTCCTTATTGGTGTAGATGGAGTTGATCATGAGGTCGAGCAGTTTTTTGCTCTCGGTCTTAAATTGACGCATGTGCAGTCCTTTCGCGCTACCCCCGTCCGCAAAAACGGCCCGGTTGCCCGAGCCGCATCGCAGACCTGCTATGTTCAGACTTAGATTTTATAACCCAATAGCGCGCATATATACATACGGAATCGAAAAACTGTATGTCCGAGCGCTCCAATGCGTCAATTGCCAAGGAGTGTCCCCAGCTGCCGGCAGAAAAGGAACGTCCCTATCTGCCATCTACGCGCTTGGCCATCCAGACATGGGGCTGGCCCTCGTCTTCGTAATCTACCGGGGCAATTTGCGTGTAGCCCGCCTTTGCATAGAGCGGCAACACGTATTCCTGCGCATGCAGCTTAATAAGCTTAGCGCCGGCATCGCGTGCACACGAAGCACTGGCCTCGACGATCGCACTCGCCAGTCCGCGACGACGCATAGCCGGCAGCACGGCGACGCGCCCCATAATGTAGGCCTCCCCCGCCGCAACGCCTTCGTCCATGTCGCATGCCGGCAACACCGGGGCCTCTGCGTCAGCCACGCGCTCAAGCTCCTCGGGAAACACGCGCGAGCAACCGGCAAGCTCGCCGTCTACATAGAGCGTCACATGAATGCAGTTCTGATCCTCGTCGATAGCGTCGAACTCATTCTCGTAGCCCTGCTCGTCCATAAAAACGACGCGGCGCACCAACGCCGCGTCATCAAAGCATCCCGTCTTAAGTTGGATATCCATGGCTGCCCTTTCATTCAATGCGAACGTTAGGGACAGATATTAGCGAAAATGAGCTCCGCGCACGCTAAACTTCGCGCGAGCCTTCGCCAGGCAGTCGTAATGACCCACGTTATGGGCATCGCTCGCGATGAAGCTGTACAGGTTCTGATCGAACAGGCGCTGTGCCGGCTTTTTCTCGCGACCAAAGCGACCGCCGGCAATAAAGTCCGCCGAAGCCTGCAGCTTGCAGCCCATATCGACCAGACGCTCCGCCACGCTTACATCCTTTTGAACCGCACGATAGCGCTCAGGATGAGCGATGATCACCTGGTAGCCACGGCACTGCAAATCGTAAATCGTGTTCTCGTACTCTCTAAACGCATACGCATCGGCATGCGTCGAAAGCTCGAGCAGAAACTCGTTGGTCCCATCGAAATGCAAGTGCTCCGCGGCATCGATACCAAGCTCAACGAGCTTTCGATGGTTGACCTCGAAGCCCATCTGGAGCGGAAAACCGTCAGCGTTATCACGCAGCAGCTCAAAGGCATCCCACATCTTGTCGTAATCAAAATAGGGATCACGGCAGTGAGGAGTGCAAACGATTCTGGTTACACCGGCCCGCTTGGCAGCCTCGAGCATCGCCAAGCTCTCATCGAGATCGGCGGCGCCGTCGTCTACACCCGGCAAGATATGGCAATGAATGTCACGCATAGGTCAGCCTTAATCAACTAAACGTTTGCTCGGTTGGTGAAGATGCCCTTTTTGGAAGTCCCCTGATCGTCGGAGCCCTTCTTCACCTTCTTACCGTCCTTGGTGTAGTAGGAGTAGTAGTACTCGCTGGTCTCGGTCTCGCAGTAGTTCATAACGGTACCGATGAGCTTGACCTTTTCGGACTTCTTAAGCTGGCCGATAGCGTTGAGTGCCTCCTCGCGCTTGGTGAAGTCCTCGCGCACCACGAACAGCGTGCCGTCGGTCAGACTTGCGATCTCGGCAGCATCGATGAAGGTGCCGACCGGGGGAGCATCAAAGATGACGTACTGAAACTTGGCGGACAGTGCCTTTACCAGCTTGGCAAAGCGGTGAGAGACGATGATGTCAGCAGGATTGGGAATGTGCGGCTCGGCATCGAGGAAGTAGAAGTTCTTCTGACCCGTCTCGACAATTGCCTGGTCAATGGAGATCTGCTCGGAAAGGACCGCATAGAGTCCGCCGCGCGAACGAACGCCGAGCATATCGGAAAGGGACCTGCGGCGCATATCGGCCTCGACCAGGAGCACGGACTTGCCGCTCGTGGCGATAGCCTGGGCAAGGTTGATGGAAACCGTAGACTTGCCCTCGTTGGGAATCGAGGACGTGACAGTAATGGAGCGAATGGGGTCGTCCACGCTCGCAAAGCGGATGTTGGCCAGAAGGGTCTTGGCGGCATTCTGTACAACGAGCTTATCGGTGTTCTTTGCCTTAGCCATGCCTATTTACCACCTTTCATAGCCGGAATTCGGCCAACAACGGGAATGCCCAGGAGCTCTTCTGCCTCTTCGGCACCGCGGATGCGGGTATTGAGCATGTCTGCCAAAACGACATAGGCGACTGCGATAAAGATACCGGCGAGGAACGCGACAGCAACGTACAGCATACGCTTGGGACCGCTGGGGGCTTCGGGGGTCTTAGCCTCGTCGATAACGTTGATGCTCTGGGCAGCGCCGACGTTCTGAGCGACCGTACTCACCGAGCTGGCCATGGCCTTTGCGACCTTAGCCGTCTCCTTGGCATCGGTGCCGGTAACCGAAAGCGTAATGACACGCGTGGTGGTCTCGGAGGAAACAGACACCTTGTAGTCATCCAGATCGGTGAGGCCCAGTTCATTGGCTGCGCCGCTCTTAACGCTATCGCTATCCAGCAGCGTGGCGATATCGTTGGAAAGCATCTGACTCGCCGAGAGATTGTTGTAGCTCGTCTGACCGCTATCGTCGGTCTTGGCGAGAATGTACATGCTCGTCGTCGCGGTATAGGTGTTGTCCATCGCAACGAAGGACACGATGCCCATGGCGATCGCGCAGACCACCGGAAGGGTGATGACCAGCTTGAGGTGCTTTTTGAGCAGCTGGAACAGTTCGAGAAGGGTCATGCAGCTTGCCTTTCATTTCCCCAGTTCGGATTGACAAAACTGTCCGTATGTTATCGCATCTTTTTACCGAGACCAAACTCTATACATAAGAAACAGGCTCTCCTGTAAAAATGTCGGAAGCAATCGTAAAATTGCACAACAACGCCGCACCCGAAAGTCAAATGCGGCGTCTGCATCAATACCTATGTTGTATCGCTATGCGAATGGCTCGTCCTGCTGTATGGGAAACGTCACCGTAATGGTGGTTCCCACGCCCAACTCGCTCGACAGATCGAGCGTGGCGTGATGATACAGGGCCGCATGCTTGACAATGGCAAGCCCCAGACCGGTTCCGCCGCGCGCCTTGGACCTACTCTTGTCCACGCGATAGAACCGCTCAAATACCTTGCCCTGTTCTTCAGGCGCGATACCGATTCCCGTGTCGGCGACCGCAAGGAACGGATGGCCTTCGTCGTTGGTGCCGCACTGCAGCGTAACCGTACCGCCGGGTCGATTGTAGCGGATGGCGTTGCTTGCCAGATTATAGATGAGCTCGTCAATCAAGCGCGACACGCCCTCGATGACCACAGGCTTGGTCTCATGACTTATCGTCACATTCGCCTGACGGGCGACCTGTTCAAGACGCTGCTCAACCGCGTAGATGGCACGCGAGAGCTCAATAGGCTCCGTGGACCCAATGGGCACCGCCTCGCCCTCAGTTGCACGCTCGGCCTCGTCCAAGTTAGACAGCGTAAGGATGTCGTTGACAAGCGCTGCCAAGCGGCCCGCCTCACGATAGATGCGACCGCCAAAGTTGCGCAGGTCGTCCTCGCCCTCGACCATGCCGTTTGCGATGAGCTCGGCATAGCCCGAAATCGCCGTAAGCGGCGTCTTGAGCTCATGGGTGATATTCGCCGTGAACTCGCGGCGCATACG
>CAVKNR010000034.1:0-9436 GCA_963657575.1 Sodaliphilus sp. | reverse complement strand
ACGCCGATAAAGTAGCTGGTCTGAAAACCGGTGTAGATGAGAAAGCGCATCGCCACCAGGCGCTTGGCCTGCGCGGACAGCGAAGGTTGAGGTTTTGAGAGAAGAGATGCGAGCATGGAGACTCCTCGTTTCATACAAATACGGGCGGTGGGTATTCGCCACCGTCTGTCAAATCAATCTATCCGCATGAAACATTAAGGACGCATCAGGACCCTTCTCTCCGTTTTTCGCCCGTCATGAACTACTTGGTAGATTGTAAGGCATGTCCCACACATCTACTAAAGCAAAAACCACCACAAAGGTGCCTGGCCACTTTGTGGTGGAAGTGACGTTTGCCCAGATAAAACCTGCCAAAATAAACCTGTCCCTTTTTGGCAGGTTTTAGGCCAGATGATCTTGGATCAGGTCGCAGATGGCTCGGGCGTCGTTGATGTTGATGGCTCGGGTCGCAAAGCCGGCATCGAATGCCTGGCGTGCCAGGGCTTCGTTGCAGGCAAGGGCCAGCGTGTGACCGTCGACCAGGTCGAGCGAGCTCTTGCCGCGCAGACGGTCGACACCCGATCGCGCGACCACGATGTTGTCGAAACCCTCGGTCTTGTAGCCCTCGATGATCACCACGTCGACATCGTTGTAGCGCGACAGCAGCTCGCGCGCGGGCATCTCGTCCTCCTCGCGCGTGTCGGCGTACTCCGCCCAGCGCGTGGCGCAGATGAGGCCAACGTGCTTGGATCCGGCCTGGTGATGGCGCCAGGTGTCCTTAGCGGGCGCATCGATATCAAAGCCGTGATGTCCATGATGCTTGAGCGAACCCACGCGCAGGCCGCGGCGGGTGAGCTCGGCGATAACCTTCTCGACAAGCGTGGTCTTGCCCGAGTTTTGATAGCCGATAAACGCAATCGCGGGGACGGCCGGTGCCGGAGCTGCGGGCGCGACGGCGACGGGTGCGCTCGCGGGCGCGGCACCGTCAGCGGCCACGGCCTCAACAGCAGCGGCCTGACGCTCTGCACGATCCCACACGCCCGAGCGGCCACCCTCCTTGTGCAGCAAGCGAACGTCGACGATCTCCATGCCGCGATCGACCGCCTTGCACATGTCATAGATGGTCAGACACGCGGCACTCGCGCCGGTCAGGGCCTCCATCTCAATACCCGTCTTGCCCGTCACGCCCGCCGTAACCAGCACGTAAAAGCCAACCTGCCCGTCCGCGCGCGCCGGTGCCCAGCCCTCGGGCACATCCTCGGCAGGCATCCCCGCCGAAGCGATGGGCGCAATGTCGCACTTGCTCTTGGTAATGAGCAACGGATGGCACATGGGAATGATGTCGCTCGTGCGTTTGATGGCCATGATGCCCGCCACGCGCGCGCAGGCAAGCACATCGCCCTTTTTGGCGCGATCCTGCAGCACCATGGCCTGCGTCTCGGGATGCATGAGGATGGTGCCCTCGGCGATGGCAATACGATGGGTCTCGGCCTTGTCGGACACGTCGACCATGCGTACCTCGCCCTTGGCGTCCACATGCGTCAGCTCGTCGCGACGGGCGTCACGGACGGGCTCGGTGGCAGTACTGGCAGACGGCTGCGCGGACGCGTCGGCGTTGCCAGCATTCGCCGCAGCCGTGGCTTTATGGGCAGACATCGCGGCCCTGCGAGCGGCCTTGGTGGCATCGGCGTACCTGCTCTTGGCCATATGATCATCCTCCGATTTGGGACATAAATCGTTGCGTGCCCTCAATTATCGCGTGTTCCTGCGGTTTGTGGGCCACGGCATCGCGCCAAATCGAAAGTACCTGCATATCATCACCACGGCGCAGGGCGTCGCGCACCGAATACTCGGCATCGCTGAACAGGCACGGACGCACGTTGCCATCGGCCGTCAGGCGCAGACGGTTGCAGTTCGCGCAAAAATGGTTGGACATGGCGCTGATGAAACCAACCGTTCCCGCCGCGCCCGGAAAGTGCCAGTAGCGCGCAGGGCCCGCGCCGGCAGGAGCGTCGTTGATGTCGAGCGGCTCGAGCTCGCCCAGTCCCGCCGCGGCGGCCCCGGCATTGATACGCGCCCGCAGCTCGTCGCTCGGCACGGTATCGCTCGCATCCCACAGCTCGGGATTGAGCGCGGGAGCATGCGGATCCACAGCGCAATGCGAGCTCGTGCGCTCGTCACCAATGGGCATGTATTCGATAAAGCGCAGGTGGATGGGACGATCGAGCGTGAGCCGCGCGAGGGCCGCCACATCCTGGTTGAGTCGGCGCACCACAACGCAGTTGACCTTAACGGGCTCAAAGCCCCAAGCCAGTGCCGCGTCGATGCCCGCCATGGTCTGCTCGAGCCGGCCCAGGCGCGTGATCTTACCAAACAGATCGGGGTCGAGCGTGTCGAGCGAGATGTTAACGCGGTTAAGGCCGGCATCTTTGAGCTGTGGTGCCAGCTTGGGCAGCAGGGCGCCGTTGGTGGTAAGCGAGATGTCCTCGATCTGCGGAATCGCGCGGATGTCACGAATGAGCGGGATGATACGGCGGCTGACCAGCGGCTCGCCGCCCGTCAGGCGCACGCGGCGAATGCCCTCCCCCGCTACCAAGCGCACAAAGCGGGCGATTTCCTCGGCGCTGAGCAGCTCGTCGTGTGCACGGGGCGCCACGCCATCGGCCGGCATGCAGTAAATGCAGCGGAAATTGCACTTGTCGGTAACGGCAATGCGCAGGTAGTTGATATCGCGGCCAAAACCGTCATGTTGCACGTACCCGTCCACGCAGCCCTCCCCTCACGCGGCGTTTTATTCTTCGGAAAACATAATACCCCACGAGAGAATCATGCCGACACCCGTACGACAGGACAGGTCGCTTCGAGCAAAACGGACTTCCCAAGCCCATCCTCAACACAGACCATCACAACATTCGATGCTTTTCCCGTTTTTGACGAAAAACGTCGAATGTTGTGATGGCTTGCCTGCCCACGGCACCCCGTAGAAAGGCCAAAACGCCCCTAAAGGCCGCCGTCCCAGTGCCGAATCACGAATTCTCGCAGGTCGTTTTGACGTTTCTGGAACGCTTCGCTTCGGTCGCACTTGAGACCCATAGCGAGTGCGATGGCGTTCATCGCCCGGTGCAATTGCAGCTGATGGGCAAACTGGGTCCCGGTGAGGACGATCGTCCTAAAGCCCAGCGCGCTCAGCACGGTCATACGCTCCGCATCCGACGCGCTGCGCTGTTTATCAAGATGGTCCGAGCCGTTGTACTCAATCCCCGTACCGCTCGCAGGCGCATATACGTCGATCTCGAAATACCCGGCCTTTGCGAGATACTTGAACTCGTTGGGAACATCGACCCGATGGTTGAGCTCGATCTTGGCGTATCCCAGCCCTCCCTGGGAACGTTTTGCTACGACCATGATTGCGGTGGCCGTCTCCATGGGCGACCGCGCGCCATCGTGCACGCGCTTGAGCACGGCGGCTGCGCGTATGGCCCCCTGACGAGATCGGTTCTCATTGCAATAAGCAATCAAATCGGCGACGGTATACCTCTGCCCCATCTCGATATAATCGCCTGTCGACAGATGATTCAAATGGTATCGGGCGCAGATTTCGTAGCCATATTCCAACTGCTCGGGCTCGCTCATCCACGAACCCGCTTGGACAAAGCACATGGCCTCATCAACCACTAGAAGGCCCTCTGCCACCTCGATAAGATGGCCTGGAGGTACCGGCGCCCCAAACACGTGACACCTAAATCCAGCCGGCGTCGAGCGCTCAAAATCGAAGTTGACGAGTGCATCGATATGATCGAGCTCTTCTCGTGGAATACCAAGCGAAACCAGATAGTCGGCAACGATCCCAACTGCCGTTGAAGCCCTCAGCCCCTTGGCGTCGAGTCCCAATTTGGGCAGGCTCGCGGTCGACTCCGCCTCGTTAGCAAGCGAGTCCTCATCGCATAGGCTGCTTGCTCGCGAGAGCGGCTCGGACGGGCGCGCCACGTTGTGGTACAGCCAGGCAGTCTTATGGGACAGGACGATCGGCAGGTCCATGAGCCCTCCAATGGAGTCGGATAACCAACCTTATTCCCCTGCTCACGGGTCCGCACACCTTCGTACGCAAGAAAGCGATTCCACCCGATCGAGTGGCAGAAAAACCATCACAACATTCGATACTTTTCCCGATTTTGGCAAAAAACGTCGAATGTTGTGATGGTTTGAGGCGAGGGGCACGGAGGGATCAAAGCATCGTGCTCGAACGGGTTAATCCAACTCTTTTAAGCCATGCGCCAGCTGCCAGTACTCACCATGCTGGGCGAGCAGCTCTTCGTGCGTGCCGCGCTCGATGATGCGGCCGTGTTCGAGAACCATGATGGCGTCGGCGTCGCGGACGGTGGACAGGCGATGCGCGATCATAAACGTGGTGCGTCCGCGCATGATGCGGTCCATACCGCGCTCGATGAGCTTTTCGGTACGCGTGTCGATACTCGAAGTGGCCTCGTCCAAGATGAGCACCGGCGGATCGGCCACGGCCACGCGCGCGATGGCGAGCAGCTGGCGCTGGCCCTGCGACAGGTTGGCGCCGTCGGCCGTGACCGGCGTGTCGTACCCTCTAGGCAGGCGGCGGATAAACGAGTCGGCGCAGGCTGCCTCGGCAGCGGCGCGCACCTCCTCGTCGGTCGCGTCGAGCTTGCCAAAGCGGATGTTCTGCGCAATGGTGCCGCTAAACAGGTGCGTGTCCTGCAGCACAATGCCGAGCGATCCGCGCAGGCTGGCCTTGGCAATGTGCTTGACGTCGATGCCGTCGTACGTGATCTCACCGTCATCGACCTCGTAGAAGCGGTTGATGAGGTTGGTGATGGTCGTCTTTCCGGCGCCCGTCGAGCCCACAAACGCGATCTTTTGCCCCGGCTTGGCAAACAGGTTGAGATCCGTGAGCACACGGGTGCCCGGCACGTAGGAAAAGTCCACGGCGTGGAAGCGCACGTCGCCGGCAAGCGGAACCAAGCCGCACGTGAGCTCGGTGCCGTCGGCAGCCACCGCGCGACCCGACTCATCAACGGCTGCCACGTCATGCAGATGCCCGTAGACGCCCACGCCCTGGCCCTCGGGAATCTTCCACGCCCACGCGGCGTCGCCCGTCTGCACCAGCTCCACGCAGCCCTCGTCCACCTCGGGCTTAAGGTCCATAGCCGCAAACAGGCGCTCGGCACCGGCCAACGCGTTGAGCAAGAAGTTGCCGAGCTGCGTAAACTGGTTGATGGGCATGGCGGCTTGGCGCACAAAGACCAGGTAGCTTGCAAGCGCACCCACGTCGGCCAGGCCCTTGATGCAGAGTATGCCGCCCGCCACGGCGACGATGGCATAGTTGACGTAGCCAATCACGACGGTCATGGGCACCATGGAGTTGGCATAGCTCACGGCGGCGGTGCCGGTGCGGCGAAGCTCGTCGTTGCGGCAGGTGAAGCCGGCGACATTCGCTGCCTCGCGGTTAAAGACCTTGATGACTTTTTGGCCCGAGACCATCTCTTCGATATATCCGTCCAGGTCGCCAAGCGATGCCTGCTGGGCGGCAAAGAAACGCTTAGAGCGCGCACCCGAGTAGCGCGCATACAGCACAATGGCCGCATCGCACACGAGCGTGATAATCGTGAGCTGCCAGTTAAGGATGATGAGCATGGCCGTGGTGCCCACAACCTGAATGGCGGCCTGAATCACGTTGGCAAAGCTGTTGTTGAGCGCCTCGGAGACAGTGTCGACGTCGTTGGTGAAAAAGCTCATGATGTCGCCCGAGCGCGTGCTGTCAAAATAACTGAGCGGCAGCGTCTGGATGTGCGCGAACAGGTCGCGGCGAATATCGGACACCACGCGTTGGGCCGCGCGCACCATAATCTGCGAGTAGCCCAGGGCCGAAAGCACTCCCGCGGCGTAGATGATCGCCGTCAGGATGACCTGCTTGGTAAGCAGTTCCTCCCCGCCCGTGGCCAAACCGTTAACGATGGGGCGCACCATGTAGGTGCCGACGAGGCTCGCGATGGCGGCGACGGAGGCGAGCACGCCCACCGCGAGCAACGAGAACTTGGCATGCCCCATGTAGGAGAGCAGGCGGCGCACGGTGTGCTTGAGGTCGGCCGGGCGTGCTTGGGCTGCGGTCTTAGGCATGGCGCTCACCCCCTTCCAAGGGTGATCCGCATGCGACGGAGGAAAACGGATCATTCGCGCAGCCATCGTCGCCGCCGTCGCTGGCGTCCGTGTTCCCCGCAAACTCCATCTGCGAGGCGTAAATCTCCTGGTATATGTTGTCGCCCGCCAGCAGTTCCTCGTGCGTGCCCACGCCGTGGACACGACCGTCATCCAACACTACAATGCGATCGGCATCCATGGCGCTCGCGATGCGCTGGGCGATGATGAGCACGGTCGTATTGGGAATCCGAGCGATATGCTCGCGAATCTTAGCGTCGGTCGCCATATCGACCGCGCTGGTGGAGTCATCAAAAATGAGCACGCGCGGATGCTTGAGCAGTGTGCGTGCGATGCACAGGCGCTGCTTCTGGCCACCCGAGACACCGGCGCCGCCTTGGCCCAACTCGCCGTCGAGTCCGCCGATGCGATCAAGGAACTCGTCCACGCACGCCGCGCGGCAAGCCGCGAGGAGCTCATCGTCCGACGCCTGCGGATTACCCCACTGCAGGTTCTCGCGCACGGTGCCCGTAAACAGCACGTTCTTTTGCAGCACAATGCCCACGGCGTCGCGTAGGGTCGCGAGGTCGTAGTCACGCACGTCACGTCCGCCCACAAGCACGGCGCCCTCGGTAGCGTCGTACAGGCGCGCAATCAGCTGCACAAGTGAGCTCTTGCCCGAGCCCGTGCCGCCGAGGATGCCCACCGTCGAGCCGCTCTCGATGCGAAGGTCGATATGCTCGAGCACATCCTCGGCTGCATCCGCGCGGTATTTAAAGGAAACGTCGCGAAACTCGATACTGCCGTCCGCTGGCGCCGCAATCGCGAGGTCTCCCGCGGGGTTGGCGATAAAGGGCTCCTCATCGAGCACCTCGGCGATACGGCCCACACTCGTGAGAGCGCGCGTGAGCAGCAAAAACACGTTGGAAATCATCATGAGCGAATTCATGATCAGCAGCACGTAGCTCATAAAGCCCGTGAGCGAGCCCACGCCCAACTTGCCGGCGAGAATCATGCGGCCGCCAATCCACAGGATGGAGAGCGCAGCCACGTACATCGACAGCTGAAACACCGGCAGGTTGAGCACCGCGCTGCCAAAGGTCTTTGTCGCAGTGCGCGCGAGCTCGGTATTGACGGTGTCGAACTTGGCCTCCTCGTGCTCGGTACGAACGTAGGCCTTGACGGCACGCACGGCGGTGAGGTCTTCCTGTACCACGCCGTTGAGGTGGTCCATCGAGGTCTGGAGTTGGCGGTAGAGCGGGCTCACGCGATAGGTGATGACGCCCAGCACGATTGCCAGCACGGGCAAGATGATCGCAAAGACGGTGGCGAGCGGGCGCGACAGCATCAGCGCGTAGATAAGGCCGATGATAAGCGTCACCGGGCCGCGCACCATAGGGCGAAAGCCGTTGCCCACAGCATTTTGGATAACGGTGATGTCCGTGGTCATGCGGGTGACGAGCGAGCTGGCGTCGTAGTTGTCCAGGTTACCAAAAGCGAGCGTCTGAATCTTTTTGTACTCGGCCTCGCGCAGGTTAGCGCCTAGGCCCGAGGCAACGCGGGCAGACGTGCGGGCATAACCCAAGCCCAGTACCAGCGAAAGCGCAGCGCACACCAACATGTACGCGCCCTGCAGCAGTATGTAGTTGATATCACCCGCAGGCACGCCCACATCGATGATGTTGGCCATGATGACCGGGATAAACAGCTCGAGCACCGTCTCAACCGACACAAAGAACACGCCGAGGATGGCATCGCGACGGTATGCCCCTAGGTAGGAAAACAGTATTTTGAGATTGCGCACGCAGGTTCAACCCCCATCAAACGTTGTTCGCAAACGCACGTATTATTGCGCGCCGAATAATGGTGTCAAGTATTCCGAAATCGTTTTCTGCAAGGTTAGCGACGGCGGCGAGTTCTCGTGACGTGTGTCCATATTCACTCGGAATAATGGTGCGCGCGATTTTTTTCGCCCCACTGCCGACACAAACCTTGACTCTACAATCGTTGTAGGGTTTTCACTACACTGGTACGTAAACAAACCCAGCCAGAAAGCCCCACCTATGGAACACGACCTCACACGCGGCAATGTCCTTAAGACCATCGCGGTCTTTGCCCTGCCTTATATGCTCTCGTACTTTTTGCAGATGCTCTACGGCATGGCCGACCTGTACATGATGGGGCAGTTTAGCGGCGCCGCCGGCATCACCGCCGTGGGCAATGGCGCGCAGACGCTCTATATCATTACCGTGACGCTTGTGGGCCTGGCCATGGGAACGACGGTTATCGTCGGCCACGCCGTGGGCTCGCGTCGCTTCGACCGCGCCGAGACCGCCATCGGCAACACCATTACGCTCTTTATGGGCGTCTCGGTGGTGCTGGCCGCTGTCCTGCTTGCGCTGTGCCCGCAAATCGTGGCGCTTATTGGCACGCCGGCCGAGGCAGTCGAAGGTACCTCCGCCTACCTGCGTATCTGCTTTGTCGGCATTCCCTTTATCGCCGCGTACAACATCCTTTCGGCCATCTTTCGCGGCCTGGGCGATTCGCGCTCGCCTATGTACGTGATCGGCGTGGCATGCATCATCAACATCGCGCTCGACTTTCTGTTTATCGGCCACATGGGGCTCGGCCCCGTGGGCGCGGCGCTCGGCACGGTAACCGCCCAGACGGCCAGCGTTGCGCTCGCACTCGTGTGGCTTAAGAGCCGCCGTACGAACATCCACGTTAAGCGCAGCGACCTGCGCCCCCAGCCCGAGGTGCTCGGCAGCATTCTTAAGATCGGCGTGCCTGTGGCTGTGCAGGACGGCTGCATCCAGGTGGCGTTTATGTTTATCACCGTCATCGCCAACCACCGAGGGCTCGTCGACGCCGCCGCCGTGGGCCTGGTCGAGAAGATGATCAGCTTTTTGTTCATTGTGCCGAGTTCCATGGGCGCCACCGTCAGCGCGCTCACGGCGCAAAACGCCGGAGCAGGCAAGGGCGACCGCGCGCGTCAGGTGCTCAAGGATGCCATGACCATCTCGGTGGTGTACGGCTGCCTGATCACGGTGCTAATGTGGCTGGTGGCGCCGGCGTTTATTGGCTTTTTTGCCAAGGACGCTGCAGTGGTCGCGGCCGGCACCGGCTATATGCGCAGCTACATTTTCGACGCGATTTTTGCCGGCATCCACATTTGCTTTAGTGGCTTTTTCGCTGCATACGGCAAGAGCTACATCGGCTTTGCGCACAACGTGCTGGCCGTGGCGCTCATTCGCGTGCCGGGCGCGTGGCTACTGTCGAACGCCTATTCCGA
>CAVKNR010000033.1:0-9555 GCA_963657575.1 Sodaliphilus sp. | reverse complement strand
TCTATCTGCTGTTTTGTGTTTCTGGATCGCATATTTGAAGGCATGTGATAAGGGCGGCGGATCGTCGCCTTGTACCTGAGGAAACCGTGACCCGGAATTGCCGCTCGGAACGGGACGCGCTTTCCGGAACAGCCCTCAAGCGGAAACTGTGTCCCAGATTTCGGCCCCAGGGTGGGATGCCGTTTCCGGATCGGGCCTCAAACGGAAATTGCATCCCGGAACGAGCTCTCAGAGCGGGATGAACTTTCCCAACGGGGCCGCATGCGGAAGCTGTGTCCCGGAATGAGCGCTCGGAATGGGATGCATTTTCCGGTAGAAGCTTCAGCGGAAACCGCATCCCAGAATTCAGGCTCAGAGCGGGACGCACTTTCCGGATGGCATGCTTGGCGGAAACTACGGCCCAGTTTTTGGCTCCAGAACGGGATATATTTTCCGGAACGGTCCATGTGCGGTGGTGCGCCGCCCCTTTTGCGTGCGCCGCTTGTCGAATTACGTTATAGCTAGCTATATTATAGGAAGGTATAATATAGATAGCTATAACGTAAAGGAGGGATGGCCCTATGTTTATCGGAAGAACAGCGGAAATGTCCGAGCTCAATCGACTGTATGGCACGGGCTCCTTTGAAATGCCTGTGATTTACGGCCGCCGTCGCGTAGGTAAAACGCGCCTTATCACAGAGTTCATTCAAGGCAAGAAGGCTATTTACTTTCAAGCTCGTCGTACCAATGCAGAGGCAAACCTGCATGGCTTTAGCCAGGCGATACTTGCGGGCTCTGTTGGTGCTGCAGGCGTGTCGTTTCGTAGCTTTGACGAGGTGTTCGATGCATTGGCCACCATGGCTCGCACGGAACGTTTGGTTGTCGTGATTGACGAGTATCCCTATCTCGCCCAATCGAATCCCGAAATCAGCTCGTTGCTGCAAGACAAGATCGACCACTTGTACAAAGAGACCAGGCTCATGCTGATCCTATGCGGCTCGTCTCTTTCGTTTATGGAGGAACAGGTGTTGGGCTACGAGAGTCCGCTATACGGTAGGCGTACGGCCCAGTTTAAGATCATGCCGCTCGATTTTACGACGACCCTCGGCCTGTGGCAGAGCATGAGTCGCGAAGATGCTGCAGTTTGCTATGGCATGACGGGCGGCATTCCTGCATATATCGAGAAAGTCGATCCTGCCGCACCGCTCAAGGACAACATCAAACGTCTTTTTCTTACTCCTACGGGCTATCTCTTTGAGGAGCCAAGTAACCTGCTATTGCAAGAGTGCCGCAATCCCGAGCAATATGATGCGATCGTGCAAGCAATTGCCCAGGGGCGCTCGAAGATCTCGGAGATTGCGAGCTCTACGGGAATCCCTGCGAGCAACGTAAAGAGCTATGTGGATAAGCTGGCGTCGCTTGGGATTGTCGAGCGCGAGCTGCCCCTAAACGAGACGAGCAATAAGCGAGCCGTGTATCTGCTGAGCGACCAGATGTTTAGGTTCTGGTACAAGTTTGTGCCGCAGAACATCGGGCTGATTCAAAACGATATGGCCGAGATGGCGTATAAGCGCATTGAGCCGCACGTATCGGATTACATGGGCACGGTCTTTGAGCTTATATGCAGGCAATACGTGTACGAACTTGCGCGGGCGGGCCAGCTCGATGTGGTTCCGGCGAGCGTCGGGCGCTGGTGGGGGACGGACAATCGCACGCATACGCAGGAAGAAATCGACTTGATTGTTGACGATGGCGAGGGCGCTGCGCTGTTTGCGGAGTGCAAATGGCGCAATGAACCGGTGGGCGAGGATGTGCTGCAAAAGCTCGTGCACCGAAGCGAGCTCTTTAGACGGCAGCAAAAAAGCTATGCGATCTTCTCGAAGCGAGGCTTTACGCAAGGATGTCAGGATGCTGCGGCGAGCAGGGGAGATACCAAGCTGATTTCGTTTGCCGAGATGTGCGAGCGGAGATAACCAAGCGCGCTCTGATTTGATGCTCGGAATGGGTCGCGCTAAGGATGCCAAGCGTAAAACCTTCAATGAAAATGGCGTAAAAACTACATCTGTCATGGCGTAAAAACTACATTGAAAGTAGCGTAAAATCAGCATTGAGAATGGCGTAATTTCGCATATCGCATGATAGAGAGGGACGGCCGTCTATGGATGCACCAAAGAGATTGACCCAAAAGGGATATAGGCCCCGGCTCATAGAGGAGCGCCTCGACACCCTTATGCGGGCGTTTGGCTGTGTGGAGATCAACGGCCCCAAATGGTGCGGCAAGACCTGGACGGCGCTCTCTCGCTCGGCGAGCGTCTCCAGGCTCGATGAACCTGCGCAGCGTGCGGCGGCAGAGGTCGACCCAAGCCTGGCGCTCATCGGCGATGCGCCACACCTGGTCGATGAATGGCAGGAGGTGCCCGAGGTTTGGGATGCCGCCCGGCGTTTCGTGGACGCGAGCGGCAACGAACGGGGGACACTTTTGCTCACGGGCTCGACCGCGCTCAAAAGCGAGGAGCGCAGCCATGTTCGTCATTCCGGCACGGGTAGGATCGCCCGTCTGTCAATGCGCCCCATGGCCCTGTGTGAGTCGGGCGACGGCGAGCCGCTCGTGTCACTGGCAAGCCTCTTTAAGGGCGAGGATTTTGCCCCTCAGCGTCGCGAGAGCACGGTGGATGACGTCGCCCGCTGGTGCTGCAGGGGCGGTTGGCCTGCAAATCTTGGGCTTTCGGAAGATCTTGCGCGAGAGACGGCAAGCCAGTACGTGCACTCGGTGCTCGACGTCAACGTGCTGGACGAGGGCATGTCGTCCGAGCTTGCACACGGCCTTTTGCGAGCTCTTGCCATGAACGAGAGCCAGGCTGTCACGTACAAGACGCTCGTAAAGGATGCCTCGTACGGTGAGGCGGGCCCCGACGAGAGGACCATCGCTGCGTACTTGGACCTCTTCAACAGGCTCAAGCTGACCGAGGACCTCTGCGGATGGGAGCCGCCCATGCGCTCGAAGGCCCGCGTTCGCGTGCGCCCCAAGCGCTACTTCTGTGACCCGTCACTTGCGGCGGCGTTGCTGGGGGCTACCCCTGAGCGGCTGCTTGGCGATATGCAAACGCTGGGGATGCTCTTTGAGAATCTCGTCCTGCGCGACGTGCGCGTGTTCCTTTCCACCTACGGCGGTGTCGACAACAGTGTCCATTATTTCCGAGATGAGAAGGGCCTTGAGGTCGATCTGATCGTTGAGCACGACGGGCGCTGGGGAGCCATCGAGGTCAAGCTGAGTGATGCGAAAGCAGACGATGGAGCGAGAAATCTCAAGGCGCTGGAGAGGAAAGTGCTCTCCAATCCTGCCGCCCAGAATGCCGCGCCGGCGTTTTTGGCGGTCGTGGTTGGAAAGGGGAGTATTGCCTACACACGCGACGACGGCGTGGCGGTGATTCCCATGGCGGCACTTGGGGCGTAGTGGTTTTGCGGGCGTGCCGTGCTTCCTTTACCGAAAATCCATTTGGTAAACCAGATGCTCGCGGATAGAATAAAGTTGACGGCAGCCCAAGGGTGATAGCTGGGCAGCGCTGTTGCTTGGTCAAGAGGTCAGTGCCTTAATGGCAGCGACTTGTTATGCTTCGAATGCTGCTTGAGTGCCTCGGAAAGTTCGATAAGCGCCGTGAAGAGCGAGACCAAAGCAACCAAGAGCTCTACGAGCTCTGATGGGCCCGGGATGACCGCTGATTCAAGTCACCGGGCCCAAATCTTTTTCATGCATTTGAATAGAGCGGGCGATTCTCTTGGGGCCGTCTGCATGGCGTGCGACCAGCGCATGGTATTGCGCCCCGCTTTCATGTCCGCACGGGTTCCTATCCTTACGGCAATGTAGCCGCCTATGTAACGAGCGGCAGTTGACGGAGAAAGGCCCTGACCGTGCCAGCTGAAAAGACGCCGGGTATCTCGGCCATCGATACGACGAACTTTGCGCGCCAGATTGTGCTGGACTTTGAGTTTGCGCCGGTGCCAAAGCAGCGCCAGCGCCGCGGACTACGTAACGAGATTATCGAGGTCGGCGCTGTTAAGCTCGATTACCACGGCAACGTGATGGGCGAGTTCTCGCAGTTTGTGCAGACAGAATTTACCGAAGGCGTTGCGTTCCCCGTCCGCGAGCTCACAGGGATATCGGCTGTGGACACTGCGATGGCCGATCTGCTCTATGTGGTGATCAAAAGGCTCAGCGATTGGATCGGTCGCTATTCCGCCCAGGTGGTCTGTTGGAGCGGGGCGGATCGTCGACAGCTTTTGACCGAGTGCCAGACAAAGCACATCGACCTTTCCGCATTTCCTACGGACTGGGCCGACCTGCAGGCGTTTTACACCTCGATCATGGATGTGGGCAGCCACGGGTGCGTCTCTTTGAGTGACGCGGCAACGTGGTTTGGCATCGAGTTCGACGAGTCGACGGGTCACGCCCACAGCGCC
Organism: Sodaliphilus sp.; assembly: GCA_963657575.1. Taxonomy (GTDB): domain Bacteria; phylum Actinomycetota; class Coriobacteriia; order Coriobacteriales; family Coriobacteriaceae; genus Collinsella. The sequence continues at coordinate 5,118 of CAVKNR010000033.1, read as the reverse complement.
CTAGCCGATGCGCGCGTGACCGCCAATAAAGCCTATTAGGCTAAATTTGTCCGCATGCGCATTTAGTTTACTGTCATGCGGTCACTATTGCCATGCGTTGTGATACGCCTTAAGCTAGTGATTTGCTGTGTCAATTAGCGGACAAATCGTCCGCAGTTTATTCCGATTGGATAGCATGTTAGACGTAAAAGGGGAGATAACTGCAAAGCGTAAAGAGCTTGCGTTAACCCAAAAAGAGTTCGCCGCTGCCCTTGGGATGGGGCCAAATGGTGATAGAACTGTGCGCCGTTGGGAGGCGGGGGAATCTTGTCCTTCTGCAGCTGAGCTGGCTTTTATTCGCTCTTTTGGCCATAAGGCCCCATTTGCACAAGGCGATCGCAAGGACGCCCCCTTTACTTATATTGACCTCTTTGCGGGCATCGGTGGCATACGCATGCCCTTTCAAGAATTGGGCGGCAGGTGCGTTTTCTCTTGCGAGTGGGATAAGTTCGCGCAGAAGACCTATCGAATGAATTACGGGGACACCCCTGCGGGAGATATTCACGAGGTCCGCTCGGAAGACATTCCGAGTTTTAATGTGCTGCTAGCAGGCTTTCCGTGTCAGCCCTTTTCGCTTGCAGGCGTGTCAAAAAAGAAATCTATGGGCAGGGCGACGGGATTCGAAGACAAAACTCAGGGTACTTTATTCTTTGAAGTGGCTCGCATTCTGCGCGATAAGAAGCCGGAGGCTTTCCTGCTTGAGAACGTTAAGAATTTAACGAGCCATGATCATGGCAAAACCTTCAAGATTATTATGCAGACGCTTGAAGATGAACTGGGTTATGACGTCCATTACAAAGTGCTCGACAGTAAAAACTGGACTTGCCAACACCGTGAGCGCATCTATATTGTTGGCTTCAAGAAAAAGACTCCATTTGACTGGAGTCAGCTTGATATGGGGTCTGGTGGCCATACTGTTAAGGAGATTCTTGAGGACAGCCCGGATAATCGATACATTTTGTCAGATAAGTTATGGGACTATTTGCGTGCTTATAAGAGAAAGCATCAAGCGGCTGGCAATGGATTTGGCTATAGCACAGTGGGCCCCGACGACACCACGCGTACCCTTTCTGCGCGATATCATAAGGACGGTAGCGAAATCCTTATTTCTCGTGGCGAGGGAGTCAACCCTCGCAAGCTCACTCCGCGTGAATGCGCAAGGCTCCAGGGCTTTCCCGATCAATTCATCATTCCGGTGTCTGATACGCAGGCATATCATCAATTCGGAAACTCCGTTACCGTTCCCGCAGTGCGGGCGGTCGCCAAGTTAATGATGGAGGCTTATTTCGATGGATTACGGTGTACTGAGTAGCTACTTTGATGGTGCAGTCGCAAAGAGGCTGGTTGCGGTTGATATCGACGGGAAAGTTAGCAATCAGCACGAATTCAATGGGACCGCTGAGCTCCGATCGCTCTTTGGCGATAACGATATCAAGGGCATACCGACGACCTTTGCTTATCTGTGCGACGATGCTAGTCCGCTGTTTGACCATGGCTTCACAACTTGGTATGACGCCCGCAGGAAGCATCCTACTAGGACTGAATACAGGCTTTACTACAATGACAATGATGCAATTAAGGCCGCACATATCGACGACCTAATGATCATGGCGATTTCTGACGAGCACGGTCTTTTGGTTGTGTTCGCGAGTCGAGGGTCAAATGCCGAAAGTCAACTGAGGTGGCTGTTTGGTTTAGAGGATGTCTCTAGTGGCAGATTCTCGCGGTCAACGACTGATGATATTAGAATCGGCTCAATTGCGGCATCTATTCTCGAGGCAATTGGTATTGAGGTCGCAGTGCCAGCTTCTGCCGAGTCGTATCTGGACGATATGATCGAGAAATTTGGTGATTCGTTCCCCAAAGGAATCGACTTCACGAGGTACTCTGCTTCGACGCTTGGCGACCTTGATTGGAAGGGATCTCCTGACCAGTGCTTACTTGACTGCTATGAACGAGAAGAGATTCTATTCAAGGTATTCGAAAGGTACTTACTTGAAAATGACCTCACTCCCTATATAAGGGGAGTGCTGGACGTTGACGCAGTGCTCCGAATAACGATGTCAACATTTCAGCGCAGGAAGTCACGAGCAGGTGCGGCATTTGAACACCAGCTCGAGTTTCTATTTAAAGGAAGGGGCATTCGTTATACCGCCCAACCCTACACTGAGGGTAAATCGAAGCCGGATTTCATCATGCCGTCCATTGAGGCGTATAGAGATGTCTGTTTTCCGGTAGAGCGGCTGACGATGCTTGGGGCAAAGACAACGATAAAAGAGCGTTGGCGTCAGGTCCTCGAAGAGGCAAATCGAATTGATCATAAGCACCTTATTACGCTCGATGCAGCGGTCAGCACGGAGTACACGGACTCAATGCGCGAACACAATCTGCAGCTAGTTGTGCCTCGTCCCGTTTTTGTTTCATATACTGCCGAACAGCAAAAATGGCTGATGAGCGTAGGCGAATTCTGCGAGATGCTTGAGGAGAAGCAAACGGGCGAGTAGCTTGTATGCCGCTCGCCCGTTTGTGTGTGCTCGCGAGATTGATTGCGGACAAAAATCTTGGTGAAGAAGAGGCCGTGCGCATGCTTATCAAGTATCTCAACAAGATTCTTAGGACTAGAGGGCCACATTGCCTGGGCCGATTGCACTGATCGGCGCTCTCACGCACCAGGCGTTCAGCAGCTTCTCATCAGCTCCTCTAAGCCGCATGTCACTCATAATATCGTTGCGGTTGATTTTAAGAGAAGGGCGGCTATCCAGCTGTCCTTCCCCAGCCGCTTTTGAAATATTATTCCCGCCATGTCACTTTGGAACGAAGCCTTCTCGCTGCCGCGAGGCAGGCCGTGGCCGCCATGGCTAATGCGATGCTGGCCATCCAAGCGGAGTCGCCGGTTGTGGCGAGCTTTGGTTCACCGGCTGTCGTGTGTCCCGACCTTTTTGTAGACGCCTCGTCGGCGTCCTTTTCAGGAGTGGCAGGATCACCTTTGTTGTCGCCGGGTGAATCTACATCGGTCTTGCCGCCCGCTTGCTCCCCTTGGGTCTTCCCCTCCACGGTGAAGGACGCATCGGTCGACGTCCCGTCCTTCCAGACAGCCGTGACGGTGTGTCCGCCGGCGGCGAGCGTGTCTAGGTAGGCCGGCCTGAGCTCGATAATCGTGCTGCCCTTGGTTGTGGTGTAGTTCTCAGCGGAGACCTCATTTCCGTCCACAAGGAGACGCGCGAACTCATCGAGAGGACCGCTGAAGCGGAAGGTCAGGCCGACCCCGCCGCCCTTTGCATACGCCTGTCCGTTGCCCTTGGTGGCGGCATACAGCGGGGCGGTCACGTCAAAGGTGACGTCCCCCGCGTCGTTGACATCAAAGGTCTGAACGCCGGTCTTGCCGTTACGCTCGGCGTAGGCGGAACTGTAGACGAAGGTCTCATGACCCGCCTTGTCGAGGACCGCGAGGGCATGGATTTCAAACGAGCCCATCGAGAGCGACGTGGGGAACTCGATTTCGATATAGCCTCTTGCCGCATCGTAGTTGCAGCTCAACATTTTGCGAGTTTTTGCCGAGTTCGGGTCTTCGACATAGCCGGGGTCGCCGAGGATCGGGGAGACAGACTTCACGCCGTCCGCGTCGCCTACATTGCAATAGATACGGAGGACCCCGCCGACAGGGACCCTCTTCGCGGAGATGGAAACGTTCGAGACCGTGGGCGGGTTCCGGTCGATCGCGCTGCCGGTCACCTCGAAGCACAGCTCGCTCGGGTCGGCAACCGAGAAAGTCGCGCCCGAGATGCCGTTGGCCCTGGCGTAGGAACTCTCGTACACATCGGTCTCGAACCCTAGGTCATCGGTGACCGAAAGGCCGATCAGCCTGTGCCTTCCGATCCTATTACTGTCGAATGTGAGGTCGAACCCGTCGATAGACGAGCCTCCGTGATAATAGGCCGACGAAACGGAGCAGCCGTCGTCCTTATCCTCCCAGCCCCGCTGCAGTACGGGGGAAACGGAGCGAACGCCGTCCGGGTCCGCGACGGACCAAGAGATGTGGAAGTCGGCGCCGGTCGCGACCTCCCTGCTCGAGAGCGACACGGAGGACACGGTCGGCGGGTTCTGGTCCGCGGGCCCCTCGGTCACCTCATAGACGAGAGGGCTGGTGGCGAAGGTCGGACAGTCGAGTCCCTTCTCCTCGGCATACGCCGCGTCGTAGACATCGGTAACCCATCCAAGGCTATCGGTCACGCCGAGGCCGATGATGCGATACCTGCAGGGCTGGTCGCTCGGGGAGGTGGGGATATCGAAGCCCGCGGTCGTGTCGCCGGTCGACTGGAAGGCGAGACGGGAGCTGTTGCCTTGGCCCCCGTCATCGCTATCGACGACGACCTCGACTATCGGCGTGACTGACCGCACCCCATCGGGGTCGTCCACATCGTAGCCGACACGCAGCGTGGAGCCTGCCGTGACGGCCGTTGCGGATATCGTTACGTTGGATATGCTGGGCGGGTTCGGGTCTGACGCGGCGAGGGCGGTTGAGGGCAAAGCCAGCGCTACGGCGGCGGACAACGGGACGAGCAGGCTAAGTGCAAAGCGCTTGGGGAATTTCAAGGAGGTCATTGGCGGCACCGATCTTCCATAATTGCTGCAACGATACCAGTATATCTTTGGCCCACGTTAGCCAGATGTTCTTTCCGCTAACGGCTCGTTAGTTTAGAGACGGCATATGGACGCCTGTCTCGTCCAAGTTTCTCGTAAGGGCGATTATGAAGGCATGAAGAGACTTTCTCGGAACAATCAATTGGGGATATCAAAGAAATGCTAGACGCCCGATCGCTAAATGCCTTTGAGGTGAAATGCAGCGCATCTGCTACGTTGTTGAGATCATTTATCGAGCGATACGTCATTCCAGCTGAGGCCACCGTCATGAGGCTTCTGTTCCTACACCCCCCCCGCAATCCCGCGCGCCGCGCTCAGCAGCTCGTACTCCCTCTGGCTCCACTGGCGCAGCTCGGCTGCGTCGACGGCGTTGCGGCACAGATCCAGGAATACCTCAGCGCCTTCACAGAAGCACTCGCGGGCAAAGGCGCCGGATCC